>JASFJP010000031.1:0-15058 GCA_050121225.1 Desulfobacterales bacterium | reverse complement strand
AAAACGGTTGATGGGCTCCTTGGATTCCAGCGAAAATAGCGGCAGTCCGGCCTCTCTTAGACGTGCCTCCATATCAACAGCGGGTGCAAAAACTCTTTCCGCAGCAATATCGGGATGGGCGTTTAGGATATGATAGAGGATTTGCATCCCAAAATGGGAGGTTCCGATCTCGTAAAGATCCGGAAAAACAAGTGCGAAGCGAAGCTTAACTTGGCTAAAATCCTTTTTGATGCTGTTGATTTCCGAACCTAAATAGCGACTCGGCTTTTCAACGAAGGACAATATATCGTTAAGGTAATGAACGGTCATAGAATGAGATACGAATTGTAGAATTGATTGAAATTTGATACCAACATATTTTTAAAAATACCCGTGATTATTTTTTCTTGATGATTATTATTTTGATAAAGCCGCAAAAAGGCGCAAAAAACACAAAAGTCAATTTTCACACTAAGTAATTTCAACAGGTTACGAAATCGAAATTCGAGTATCCTGACTTTTACGAGACCGTCAATTTTAATTCTATAAGATAGTCAGAACATGTGCTGGATTCGATTTTTTCCAAATTCAGCAACATTAGCAACCTTCAAACCATCTGATCCGTTTTCCACCAAGAACACATATGCTAGAGCCCATTAAAATTAGCGAAAAGCGATTCCACTTTTCTTTTTCTCTCTTAGTATGCATTTTACTGATCCTAATTTTCTGCCATGAAAGCTCCGGGCACGAATTAAGTCGGGAAACGGCAGTTGTAAAGGCGGTACGCAACGTTAGTCCGGCAGTGGTAAATATAAGTTCCGCCTATGAAGTTCGCAAGCGCAGCAGTCCGTTTTCTGGTTTTGGTTTAAATCCGTTTTTCGAGGAATTTTTCAAAGATTTCTTTGATCCACGCTTTGAGCGCCGCCGGCAATACACCAGTTTGGGTTCAGGGGTGATCATTGATGGGAAAAAAGGGCTCATATTAACCAATTCCCATGTGATCCAGAAAACAGGGACTATTAAGGTTGTGTTGGAGGATGAACGGGTATTTGAAGCGCGGATTGTGGGGACTGATCCGGACTCCGATCTGGCTGTTTTAAAGATCGATTCAGATACGTCGCTGCCGGCCATCAAGATGGGCAGCAGTGACGACTTGATGATCGGTGAAACCGTCATTGCCATTGGTAATCCTTTCGGCTTTTCCCACACGGTGACGACTGGTGTTATAAGCGCCTTGAATCGGAGCATCCGGGCCGAGGATCGGGAGTTTCATGATTTTATTCAGATCGATGCATCCATCAATCCCGGCAACAGTGGCGGTCCGCTGTTGAACATCAACGGCGATTTGATTGGAATCAATACGGCTATTTACGCCAAAGCCCAGGGAATCGGATTTGCGATTCCGATCAGCAAAGCGCGCAAAATCATATCGGATCTGATTCAATACGGAGAAGTTATTCAAGCCTGGATCGGCATTACGGTGCAGGATATCGATGAAAAGCTGACCCAATATCTTAGGGTTCCGGGAAAAAAGGGCGTGATTATAAAAGCCGTCGAGCCGGAAAGTCCGGCTCGAAAAGCCGGTCTGGAAGAAGGCGATATCATTCTATCATTCGGAACTAAAAAAATTAAAGATGTCGCTGATTATGTATCCGTTACCAAAGGTCTGGCGGCGGGAGATACGCTGAAGGCGAGAATTTGGCGCAACGGTAAAAAACAGACGGTGGCGGTCAAAACCAAAGTATTTCCTCTCGAGCTCGCAGATGAACTCGCCTACAAATTGCTTGGAATCAAAGTGGCGGAATTGACCGCCAAGAACAAACGAGAGTTTAGAATCATCGCTAACAAAGGCGTTGTCATTTTAGAAATAAATAGAAAATCTCAGCTTGCCCGCATCGGAGCTCGGTCCGGCGACGTTATTCGACAGATTGATGATTATTCCATTAACAATAGCGAAGATTTCAAAAAGGCCATTGTAAAAAATCGTGGGAAAAATTCGGTGGTTTTATTGCTGCAGCGTGGGGAACAGGGATACTATATCACCATAACTCTTTAGTAAAATTTAGTACGGTTATCCCGAAAGCTCTGGTAAGTTATACCGGCTTTGAAGATAACCCGCTTCGCGAAGGTGTGAAACTCGCACATAAGGGAGCGTAACAGCAAACAGGGCCTCGGCATCAATAAAATAGTGAGGAATATA
The DNA here is from genome assembly GCA_050121225.1 of Desulfobacterales bacterium. Taxonomy (GTDB): domain Bacteria; phylum Desulfobacterota; class Desulfobacteria; order Desulfobacterales; family JAFDCJ01; genus JAFDCJ01. The sequence goes on along the minus strand of JASFJP010000031.1, from coordinate 12,879 downwards.
CTAAATTTGTGGTCTATTGTTATCGCTTCAAGCTGTTTGATGTAACCCTCCCTAATGTACTCAGACAGTCACCCATCCGCGAATCGGCTCACCTCCAAAGCCTATTGCAAGAGAAATCATGTGGTCTTTTCAGATATCCAGAAAGTTTGGACTCGATAGTTAGGGAATTTATTATACTTTGCGACAAAAATAATGCAGGTTAAACGCATCATCCGGTATGGCCTTCACCTGCACCTCCTGAAAGCCGGCCTTTCTGAGCATTTGTACTGCTTTTTCCTGTCCCCACATCATACCCAAACCTTGTCCTCCATCCACCAATCCCACCGGCATGCAATGCATCAGACTAACTGTGTATAGAAACGGTCCCATGGGGTGATCTATATTTTCCATAAGATCTGTTCGAGCTGCAATATCGACCATCGAGAACACACCGCCTTTGGCCAGAATCGTGTAGATTCCCTGAAGGACCTCCAGGGGGCGAATTTGGTCATGGATGGCATCAAAAGCCGTGACATAATCAAAGACCTCTCTGAAACTTTTATTGTTTTTGAGAGTAGCCGCATCCATGATAGAAAATTTCAGATTTTTTATTTGCTGTCGCTGTGCTTCTTTTTGAGCGGTTTTAATGGCGTCGGGTGATATGTCGATGCCGATAAAATCACTATTTGGAAAAGCTTGAGCCATAAGTATTACAGCGACACCTTCCGCACAGCCCAAATCGCAAACTCGAACTCCGTGACCCAAACGCTCGATGAGTCTGCCATCGTCCACAGAAGGTAAAAAGGTGTCGACTAAAACCTGTCGGTGTTTGGCATTCGCCAGCTCAGACATGAAGGCCTGAAATTTCGGATAGTGATCGTAGCTTACACCATCGCCGGTGGTAAAACCTTGGATGACGTCTTCCATGGCACACGCGGTCAAAAGTGGTATCTCCTGCGTGTAAACCCCTAAATTGGAATTACCGGCTCTTCGCGTGATCAGATCCCCATGGTGTTTCGGTAAATAAAATCGGTTTTCTCCATGCTCTCCACGGGAGGCTTCGACAATTTCGCCGGTAACCATAACACCCAGCCATTCCTTGACGTACCTGGGATTCAAACCGGCTTTTCCCGATATGCGTTCAACAGGTTGCGGAGTATTAAACGTGTCCATGGCATCAAATAAACCGGTTCGGTAACCAATCGCCAAAGCAAGGTTAATCGCACCAAAATTTAAAATATTCGTCATCCTTTCTGAAAAGGATTTGCTATTTTCCGATCCCCTAATTGCCATGAAAGCCCTCCGTTAAGTTAAAATAACCTCCAATTTAATTTTGATAGGCAATAATTTTTTTTAGATCAACCATTTTCTTTTGTTATTGATTTTAGCTAGTTTACCTTGATACAGGGGTAATGATGAATAAACTAGCGATTGCCTGATCAGATTAACCGGAATACAAGAGGTCTCCCATGGAACGCACCAAAATTTTTAAACTTATAAGGTCGGAGACAGCCGCCGGCAATGTTCTAATTAAGGGCTGGGTCAGAACCCGCCGCGATTCGAAGACATTTTCATTTCTTGAAATTAATGACGGCTCCTGCTTAAGCAACATCCAGGTTATTGCTGACGGCTCTCTGACAAACTATGATGATGTTAAAAAACTGACCAACGGCTCAGCAGTAGCCATTGCCGGTACCCTGATTGAATCCAAGGGCGGAGGTCAAAAATGGGAAATTCAAGCCGAAGAGATTGACATTATCAGCCTGGCACCGGACACCTATCCGTTGCAGAAAAAGCGACACAGTGATGAATTTCTGCGAACCATTGCGCACTTACGACCCAGAACAAACAAATATGGTGCGGCTTTTCGCATGCGATCGGAAATATCTTACGCAATCCATAAATTTTTCCGAGACAGAGGATTTCGCTACCTGCATTCACCGATTCTTACTGCCTCTGACTGCGAAGGCGCTGGTGAATTATTTAGAGTAACATCCCTGGATCTGGATAACCTGCCTATGCTCGACGGTGCAACCGATTACTGTCAGGACTTCTTCGGTAAGGAAGCCAACCTCACTGTTTCCGGTCAGCTTTCGGCTGAGATGTTCTGCCAGGCCCTGGGAGACGTTTACACATTTGGCCCCACATTCAGGGCGGAAAACTCCAATACCCGCCGCCATGCGGCTGAATTCTGGATGATCGAACCGGAGATGGCCTTCTGTGACTTGGAAGGCAACATGGATTTGGGCGAGGAACTCGTCAAATACCTGACTGCGTACGCCATGAAGGAGTGCGCCGAGGACTTGGAACTTTTTGCAAAATGGGTAGATAAAAATTTAATGGCGACCCTTGAAAATACGGCTGAATCGGAATATGTGAGATTGCCCTATCGGAATGCTGTAGAGATATTAAAAAAATCCGGGCAAAAATTTGAATACAGCGTTGATTTTGGAACAGACCTTCAAACGGAACACGAGCGGTTTTTGACGGAAACACATTTCGGAAAACCGGTGATCGTTTATGACTACCCCAAAACCATAAAACCGTTTTACATGCGGGTCAACGATGACCAGGAGACGGTGGCGGCCATGGATGTTCTGGTGCCTGGAATCGGTGAGATCATCGGTGGCAGTCAAAGGGAGGAGCGTCTGGATGTATTGGAGGCCCGGATGGAAGAATTAGGAATGGATAAAGCGCCTTATTGGTGGTATCTGGATGCCCGCCGTTTTGGTAGCGTTCCTCACAGCGGATTTGGGTTGGGATTTGAACGCCTGCTCATGTTGATTACCGGCATTCAAAATATTCGCGATGTCATTCCTTTTCCGAGAACACCCAACAGTATTGAATTTTAACTATCTCGTTTACAAAAAAGAATTTCGCTGTCTGCATGGCAACACTTATCGATTTCGATTTATTATTCTCAGAAGTAGAAAAACGACAATGATAATTATGCCAAAAACGATAACAGCCTTCATATTTACATCAACCATTTCAGCTTTTCGAGAACAATGCTGTAAAAGGACTGTTGCTCGCCCTACCAGGCTGCTCGAACCATATGGAATCGGTTAAATAAATATTTAGCGATTCTCTTCAAGGTTAGTCGCAGAACAATTTTCAGCCTATCTGTAAATGTTAGCCACATTCTTCTTTCCCGTTATTCTAACTCGAATTACTAGTTTGGAGGCTGATACGTTTCAAAGCCATTATGCTTTTTACTATATAAAAGCAAAAATAAAATATACCTATCAGCAACCAAACCTTGTATTTATGCCAGATACTCTTCATAGTTATCGTCTAACCGTATGAATTACCATTGTTCGTTAAATCGAGTTAAGTCAAATAGAGCAATTGAATCAATCCATAAAAGCCAAATCTTTAAGTAATAAACTTATTTCTCTCTTTTATTAGTGTCTAGTAAAGCAAGTTGCATGCCATGGAGAAAAAATCTTATATTGCTAATAAATATAGATAGATAAGATAGAGTAGGTATTTGCCGACAAACAATAATTAGGAAAGAGAATGTATAAAATTATGTAGCAAAATTCATAGTATGCATGTTTCAATCATTGTTTCTTTTCTGACATTATTTGTGAAAGAAATTTCTCATTTTTGATTAATTTATTTCCCAATTCTTACATAAGAATAGTGTTCATAAAAGCTATAACATCCTATAATTTATTGTAATTTATAAGTTATTCGGTGTTGGCATGTTTTCTGCTTTGAAAATATCTGCGTAGTTGTGATCACTGAATGCTCTGAGATTCAAACCCGCAGACAAAAGGGAATCTCCAATGGCAATATTGGAAAGGAATAATAGCAAACTAAGCGGTATTAAATTGTTGATCAACGAGTGCAGGAGGAAATTTCGAATACCGGAAAACATAAACTATTATTCTGAAAATGATTACAAACAGGCGGAAAAAAAATTTGTAAAATTTTGTCTTAGAGATGGAGGTAGCCACTTTAGCTTGGATTTCAAATAAAATGTGGAGAAGAACTGGCGTAGCAATGAATCACACGTGGCCAAGCTCATAAACATCTTACCTCGGGCATGTATTACAAACGTAGCTAATACGTGCCTTAAATAGAAAATCGGTTAGGAAGACTCCATGACATGGCTCAACCCAACCGACTCACGCCTTGAGATCATATGACGTATTTCGAGGCCAAGAGGCAGGGCATAAACTGGCCCTGCCTCTTGTGTTTTAAAGTATTATCTTCATTAAAGGTATTCATGCGCTGCTGCAAAACAGAAATTAATTTATATGGGGTGACAGGAAGCCGCTACGGATGGGTGAGAAAAAATCCACAAGACTATTGAAGGACAGAGGCGGTACGCGATCCGGTGTTGACCGACGCCGAAAACATGCTAAACTCGATGATATAGAACGACGAACAGGAAAAGATCGAAGAAGTGGCGTTGATCGACGCAAAAGACTTGGCAAAAAAAGAACCCTAAACGACGGCACCGTTCTCGAGCGCCGAGATTTTTTTCGAAATGCCAATGGAAAATACAATAAATGAACCTTAATCCGTGCCTATCAGAAATTACTTCTGAGGAAAACGAAAATGTGCTAAATGCAACAACAGGAATCTAACGGGTAAATTGCGCTATGGATCAAACTCGAAGCGGAAAATTGATATTAAGATCGATACCGTCAAAAGAAGCAGAAGAAATGGTAGTCGCGTTTCTGTTGCGATTTGCCAAAAATATTACCGTTGAGCAAATGGCTGAAAAAGTAAAGCATAGGCCCTATGTTCTCAGCAGCAATATAGCCGAGGAAAAAGGACGCAAGATCGCAAAAAACCTCAAGGAAATGGGAGCAATCGCCGAGTTTGAACCGCATACACCCGAACCTGAGTTTGATCAATATACACCCGAGGCTGAGGTTGAACCTCCTGCGCCCGCAGTGGAAGCGTTCCGAACCCCTGCTACCACGGATTTCATACAGTCAGAGCTGGGTTCACCGCAGCTCGCGAAACCAAAACCGGATCTCACTCAAGAACGACCACCAACGAGCCCTTCTAAACGCCTTGTGACCGCCTTGGTCTCAGCGTTGCTCATTGTTGGTTTGGCCATGCTGGCATGGCAATTATTCCGAATTTTGACTCCATAGTTACTCAAGGCGATAACTATGGCGTGCTGAATTACTTATCGATTTTCAACCCCATACAAAGATTGTCATAAAATTGCCCACCGATGTTCGAATCCCGCGAAATCCGTCCTTCTTCTTTAAACCCAAATTTTTTATAAAACCGGATTGCTCTGACGTTGTCTGTTCTCACCTTCAGATTAATTTTTCGAATTGGATCAGTTTTCCGGGCCCAACTAAGAAGTTCGCGAAGCATTTTACTGCCAATACCGCATTCCCAGAATCTTTTACTTACGGTGATACCCAGGTTTCCGACATGCCGCGTTCTGGTCCTGTTCCCGCCAGTGAAATTGAGAACGGCAATTACTTTGGTTTCAACTACAGCAATTAGGATTAAAGAGTTCGGTCTGTGGTCTAGCTCCTTGAACATCTTTTTGAAATCACTGATTGAGGAATCATATTCGCCTTCGCCAAAAGTTAAGTAATCTGTTTCGCCGCCGATTTTGTTGAAATACTCATATACAGCCTGAGCATTGTTTTCTGTCGGCGATTTGATGATTACCACGTCACCGGTTTTGATGCTGAATTCGAGTGGCGTTTCCATCTGCTTCACCTTTCCATGGTATACCGACACGCTATGGGCTGGGATCCTAAAAACGGTCGGCTGCAAGCGCAGGTGCTTAAGCGACTGAGTTTAAACGAAGCAATAGAGACATGCCAATAAGCTTATTGTTAATCTGCTAAGGTTGAAATAAAACACGCTCCGCCGCCGCTGCCACCGCTGCCGCCACTATCTCCAGTTTGAACATCATTTTGGTCGTCATTTGCGATATTATCGATTCCCCAACCGCCCGGGTCCGAGCCACCCGCCGATGCTGACAGAACCTCAATATTTTCATCCCCCAATCGAACATCCTCACCGTCGATGCCGCCGTTACCATTTATAAAATCACGTGCCCCGGAAAGATGGTTGATCAGGCCTGAAAAGGAATCCGGATGGTGCTCACTATCATATGTTCCTCCAATGGGATAGAGAATATGCTTACTCATGTAGTAATCCATTGCCACCGGATCGATTCCGGCAAGTAAGGTGTTCGCCCTGTAGGTCGTTTTCCGAGGATAACCGCTCAAGCTATTGGGGCTAACCCAAATACAATCGAGGATGTTTAGATCGGGAACTTTCACCAGACTCCACATTTTTCCGCACTGAGTACCGGATTCACTGTAGTGTCGGATACCGGAATTACCGTCACTCATTGACAAAATCCCATAGCTGTGTTTGAGAACGCCGGTGATGCCGGTACCTCCGTGATGCTTTGACACGGGTAGGTTGATCAGTTTTAATTTTTGGTTGTGGGCGGAGCCATTCCATATTCCCTCATAAAGTTCAATCCGATTACCCCCATCAGACGTAAAGCAGGGATAAGAAACATCCGAAACCGACCGATAGCCGTTGGTGATGTGATCGGAATTCGAAATAAAAACGGATCGGATCGGGTCAAGCAGGTAAGAGCTCACGGGATCATTCTTAAAGACCGTATAAACCAGATAATCAACGGTCAATAAATTTTCATCTTCAGCATTGATGCAAATACCATCTGCAATATCCGGCCAAGCGTCATATGCGGATCCACCCTGTTTAAGCCCATCGAAGCCGCCGCGCCCCTGGCCATTTTCAAAGATCACCACTTCACCATCAAATCCGTCCGGATGTTGAAGAATTCGGTATATCAATCCGCAAACGACATCGGTATTGGTTGTCCCTCTGCATTTCCACTGACAATTCACTTTAATTAACACGACGTCATCAGAGGCGATGATACCGTCGGACCCTCCCCACGGATGATCGGTGTTCGTTATGTAGAAGTTGATACCATTCTCGGCTAGAAGCTCCAATAACGTGTCTACCCCTTGATGGCGCAGCTCACCATCATGAACCGGACATTGCATCACCTTGAAAATTCGAGATTTTCCACTAGCGGAAGATGCATCATTGATACCAACCCATCTGCCTCCGCAAACAACTACACCGGCAGATGCAACCCCTTTGATGAATTGTCGACGTGTTACCTTCATAAGCAGATACCTTTGAGTAACATAGAAGGTTTGCGGTTTGGAACTCATTAGACGTTACGTAAGAAACAGACCGTAACGTCACTGAAAATATAAATTCAAATAATATCAATATGATACAAACTTAATCACAAAAACAAAAACGCTCCAGTATACCAATTTTTTTCAGTCGACGTATTCAACATGATACAGAAAGGCGGTGGAAATGTCAAAGGCTGGATAGTGGGGAATTTGTGGTTGAAGGCAAGTTAAGTTGTTACAGCACAACCTTTATTAATGCAAATATCCCGAGCCACAAAAACATAGAAATGATTCCTCCGACAACTAAGCCCCTGTAAAGATTAGAGGCAGGCGCAACCGGCGGATTGAGTTTTTCTATCTCTTCGCTTTGAGGTATTGGTTTTTTTAAGGCTGATGATGCTAGCATGGATGGGCCGTCCATTCATATAATATTAGCAAAATGTTGATGTATTGGCAAAAGAATTTTCGGATTTTCCATAATTAAGATCTATTCCTTGAATCAACGCAACCGCCGATTTAGCTGTTAATTGAATTATTCAAATATCATGCCAGATGCTTATTGGAACAAGATTGACTACAATTTCAATGGATAATAGGAAATTGCCTGAAATTGAAACCAATCATCAAACACAAAAGTTGTCAAAAAGCTGACAACATAAAGGGATCCCCTCTTTATCTCTTCCAAGACAATGCAATAGTAAGACGTCGTATGAAATAGCATACGACGCAAATATTAAAGTTAAAGGGCAGTTAAACGCAAAATCATAAAATCTTGGATTTATTACTGTATGATAATTCCTCCATTATGCCGTCTTTCAATAATAAAAATATTATTAATATGTAATAATATCAGATAAATATAGTCATCGTCAATTTTTGGCACATGCTTTGCTAAACTATAAACCAGCATCAATCCGGTCCGATCGAATTCATTCTTTTTCTATCTGATCGGGAGTTGCTAACTTTTAACCAGAGCGTATAGCACAACACACGATTGTTGACGTAAAAAATTAAGACCAAATTTTTCGACCTGATTGGCAACGTCAACAAGTTCACATTCAGAAAGGAGGTGATAGTAGCTATAGGGAAAACTAGGCAACATTACTAATCGGAAACGACGGCTATCACAAATAAATCTAAATAGTTAAAAGAATCTAAAAAAGGAGGTCACCATGTTTAAAAAACAAATTACAATATTGATTATATCCTTAATTGTATTAACTTTGGCTTCGTTCACAGTTTCCATGGCTGCCGAGAAGGGCATGACTGTAAAAGGCTCGATTGTTGCCATCGATCCGGATATAGGAATGGTTCAAGTTGTTGATGATAAAGGCAAAACTCTTACCCTGAATGCGGGGCCGGAAACCGACCTTAAAACTTTTCAAAAAGGTGATGAGGTCATGATCGAATACGACAAGGACAAAGTTATCAAAATGATGGATAAGAAGGGCTAAATTCGTTCTCTGCGAGTTTGGAAGAAGGGGCAGCGGTGGTTGCCCCTTTATTGATTTTTAAAATCAACGTTGCAGAGCAGGCAGAATGCTGTAAACCGAGGCTGACATTGGTTGTTGGTTCTCGGTTTGCTATTTATATCGCAGGTTGGCAAGGCAGCTGACTTGACTTCAATGATCTGTTATGACAAATAAACCAATAGTGAAAATCTTACCAGACTGAAATTTTCCAGCAAATGACTTGATAGCCCGCATGCATCTCTATCGGGCAATGTCCAGCGTGCCCCCCAATTCTTAAGAATTTTTTGTGATTGATAAAATGAAATTCACCATCTTCAAACGACTTACCTTCGGCTATGCGACAATCATGGTTTTGGTCATGTTTTTAGGTGGATATGTGACCTTAAAGCTCAATCAACTCAATCATTTGACCAGAGAAATTGCAGCAGTCGATGTCAATACCATCACGCTTTGCGAACATTTACTTGATAAATTGTTTTCCCAAGTTGGTTTTGGAAAAAAATTTCTGATTTCGAAAGATAAGGATTTCTATCAAAAATTCAGGGAAATAAAAGAGCACGTCACACAAGATATGCAAAAACTCAAACCGCTGATGCATTCAGATGAAAATAAAAAACTATTTTCAGAAATAGAAGAACGTTACGATCGCTACCTTGCAGCGTTTATCGAAGAAGTGAATGTTCAAAAAAAATACGATGACTATCCGCGCAGGAAATATCAGGTAGAAAAAGAAAAAGCGATTAAAGGGATCAATCAGCGACTCAAAGAACTGATTCGAATGGCCAGAACCGATAGAGACAAAAAGATGCGTGAATCTAGCCAGATTAGTTCCCAAATCTTGAAAGTTACCAGCGTTACTGCCGGCGTGGCTATCATTATCGGACTATTTATTTCTTTATACAACACCCAGAGCATTAATCGGTCAATTCTGCTTTTACAGAAAAAGACAAAAGACATTGCAAATGGAAGATTTGAAGAGATTCGCAATGTTTCTTCCCCCCCGGAAATCAAGGATTTGGCCGATGACTTTAATCGAATGTGCGAGCGATTGCAAGAACTGGACGAGATGAAAAAAGACTTTATCAGCCATGTATCCCACAAACTTCGCACACCTCTTACGGCAATTAAAGAGGCATCCGGGATGCTGCTTGAAGGAACCTACGCAGGTGATCCAACAAAACAACGAGAGTTGTTAACCATAACCAATGAAGAGTGCGGGAGATTAATAGATTCCGTCAATCACATCCTTGACCTTTCACGTATGGAGGCCAAGATGATGGATTATCAACTTAAAGATTGTCGTCTTTTTCCGGTAATTCAGAGAAGCGTTTTAAAGCTGGCACCGATCGCACAAAGAAAAAAAATCGATCTTGAATTGAAGCCACCACCTGTGTTACCTGCGGTGAAGATAGATGCAGAGCGAATAAGTCAGGTGATGGAAAATTTGATCGGCAATGCACTTAAGTTTTCTGCAGCCGGTAGTAAAGTTGTCATTAGTGCTTCTTGCATAGATGACGGAAGAAAATGGATAGAAGTATCGGTTTCCGATAGCGGCTGCGGAATACCGAAAGAGAATCTGGGAAAAATCTTCGACAAATTTGAGCGCATCGATCGTGGAAAAGAAACTCCACGGGGAACAGGTCTGGGGCTTTCAATCACCAAATATATCATAGCGGATCATGGAGGAGCCATATGGGCACAAAGCGAACCTGGAAAAGGCAGCACTTTTTTATTTACTTTGCCTGTCTCCTGATTATCCCTCTTGCGGTAGGGGGTTGTCTGCACTGGCCTCGAAAATCGCAGGGTGAACAAGATTTGATTAAAGCCCGCTACCTGATGACGGATGGAAACTATCATGCTGCTCTGGTGACAAGCCAAAAAGTATTTGATCAATATCCCCAGAGCTTAGCAGATCAAGCCCTGTTTATGATGGGCTGGATTTATGCGCATCCAGAAAGTCCTGATCACAATTATCAAAAAGCTCTGAATCATTTTCAACGCATAACAGAGTTTTATCCGGAGAGTGAACTGAAGGCTGATGCATGGCTCTGGAGTTTAGTCATCCTTGAGATAGTCGAAAAGGAAAAAGAAATCCGACAGCTGAAACTAAAATTCGATTCGTTGCAGCAAGAGGCTGACAGACAGAAGAAAAAAATAGACCGGCTGCAAGATCAGCTTGAGAAACTAAAACATATTGATCTGAAAATTGAGGAAGAAAAGCGCAAGGTAATACCGCAACCCGAGGATTTAAAGGAACATGACAATGGAAAAGATTCTGGTAGTTGATGATGACCCCAGCATTCTTAAAGTCATAAAAATGCGGCTGGAGGCCGAAGGCTATGAGGTCACCACAAGTCTTCAAGCTGAGACGGCCCTTGACCTGGCCAAAGATGAAATCTTTGATTTTGCGCTGGTTGATCTGAGGCTAAACGGCAAAAGCGGCATCGATTTGATGGAGCATCTTCATCAAATCCATCCTGATATGCCGGTGATAATTTTGACGGCTTACGGTACAATCAAAAGTGCGGTTACGGCCATGAAAAAAGGTGCATACAGTTACCTTACCAAACCGTTTGAATACGAAGAGCTTTTGCTGCAAACCAAAAACTGTTTGGAACGCCGCAGGCTAACGCAGGAAGTTAAGAATTTGAAAAACATGGTCAAAGAACGCTATGGCTTTCAGAACATTATTGCCAAGAGCCTAGCTATGGAAAAAGTACTCGAACAAGTTGCGCGGGCTGCCAACTCGGACTCTAATGTCTGCATCGAAGGTGAGAGCGGTACCGGAAAAGAGTTAGTCGCTAAAAGTCTACATCTTGCAAGTTCCCGCAAGGATGGGCCCTTTGTGGCAATTAATTGTGCGGCAATTCCCGAAACCCTAATGGAAAGTGAACTATTCGGCTATCAAAAAGGGGCTTTTACAGATGCCTACAAGAATAAACAGGGTCTCTTTTTTCAAGCCAATGAAGGGACCTTTTTTTTGGACGAAATTTCGGAAATGCCTCCGTCGATGCAGGCAAAATTTTTACGCGTGCTGCAAGAAAAAGAGTTTTATCCTTTGGGAGGAGGAAAAACGATAAAAGTAGATACCCGCTTTATTGCGAGTTCAAATAAAAATATAGAGGAAGAAGTAAAAAAAGGCCATTTTCGGGAGGATCTTTTCTATCGCATCCATGTCATTGTTATCCAGCTGCCGCCGCTGCGGAACAGAAAAGAAGATATTATTCTGCTGGCCGATCATTTTTTGAACAAATATGTTCAGGAGACGCAAAAAGATATCGTTGGTTTTTCACCCGAGGCTATCCAAAAAATGATGTTACACGAATGGCCGGGGAATGTGCGTGAGCTGGAAAACACAGTTGAAGGTGCTGTGGCATTAGCTACCCAGAACATTATATCAGATGAGCTGATCCTGCCGACCTTAAGCTTCGAGGACACCAGCCTCAAGCCATTTAAAAATGCCAAGGAGAATTTTGAGAAAAATTACTTAGTCCAGCTAATCGAACTGACTCACGGCAATGTCAGCCAAGCCGCCAAACTAGCCGGTAAATACCGAGCTGATCTGTATGATCTATTAAAGAAACACAATATTAAACCGGAAGATTATCGTAAAAAATCAACACAGTCATAATAAGAAAAAATTGGGGTAGTGGCGATGGGCAGATTGCGACTATTTAGCGGTAGCTCCAATGTGGGTTTAGCTCAGGAGATCGGTGACTGTTTAGGACTCGAACTGAGTCCTTTAGAGATCGCCCGATTTTCCAACGGAAACTTGTTTGTAAAAGTGCTGCAGAATGTCCGAGAACGGGATGTCTTTGTTGTGCAGTCCTTTACAGAACCGGTTAATGACCACATCATGGAGCTGTTCATAATCATGGATGCATTGCGAAGTGCATCTGCCAGAAGAATTACGGCTGTTATGCCATACTTTTCCTACGCTCGTTCAGATAAAAAAGATGCGCCACGCATTTCCATTGTCGCCCGGCTGCTGGCGGATCTGATTAAAACGGCCGGTGCCAATCGAGTGCTCACAATAGATCTGCATTCAGATTCAGTTCACGGCTTTTTTAGTATGCCGGTGGATCATTTGACGGCGATCCCTTTAATTGCCGGACATTTTAAAAAATTAATGGATACTTCTAAGGCTGTAGCGGTGGCTACGGATGCTGGTGGTGCTAAAAGAGTCGGGAAATTTGCCAAGTATCTTGACATCCCTATGGCCATAATTGACAAACGGCGGA
>JASFJP010000030.1:0-15199 GCA_050121225.1 Desulfobacterales bacterium | reverse complement strand
ATCCACAATTCGTCATTCGATATTCTGCGGTCTTTAGATCACGTCTTCAGCGTGATTCGCTTTTTAATTCAGATAATGTCATTTCTCCAAAGCTGTTCTAAAAAGGTCTGCCAGGGAAGTATTTCGATCTGATCTTCCGTTATACGCGGCTTTGATGCCAATGAAACAAGAATGCTCCGTCGAATCGAAAACTCCTCCTTGAATCTTCGAAGTCCCTTTAAATGCCTTGCATTGGCTGCTTCGGTAGATTTGACTTCAATTGCAATATCATGATCTCCGAGGATAAAATCCACTTCAATTCCAGAGGCCGTCCGCCAATAGGCAATCGGGTAAAAGTGTTCCGAATAACTGGCGTGGGCCACGATTTCCATCCAGATAAAATGTTCGAAAGCACGGCCAAAGAGTTCAGATCCGGGCACGACCCGCCCCCTGCGGGAGAGTTGGATTACCGGTGATAAATCAAAAAAATAGAATTTAGGACGGGTCACTATCCGCCGTTTTTTCTTTTTTCGAAAGGCAGGCAATTGGCGTCCGATCAGAGTGTCGTCCAGGATTTGAAAATACTCCTTGACGGTCGGACCGGTTACTCCGCACTCACTTGCAATATTGGTATAATTCAGTATTTCACCATTCGACAGGGCCGCTACTTCAAGAAATCGGGTAAATGCAGGGATATTTCGCGTCAAGGCTTCTGCCACGATTTCTTCCTTTAGATAATCGCCAACATAAGATTGGATCAATCGCTGCGGTTTGGCACTATCATAGTGACGAGGAATCAATCCCGAGTTCAGTGCTTTTACCAATGAAAAGTTTGGGATTTCAGAGCATACCAGCGGATACAGTTCGTAGCGAATGGCACGGCCGCCTAACAGGTTGGCATAACCTCGTTTTAATTTTCGAGCACTTGAACCACACAGGATGAACCGCAACCCCTTATTTTCCATTAACCAGTGGACTTCATCGAGAAGGGCCGGGATTTTTTGGATTTCATCAATGATGATCGGGTATCGCTGTGAATTGCCATCGAGCCCTTGTGCACGACACTCTTCACGGATCACACTTGGATTTCTCAGGAGTCGTTGAAATTCCGTGGACAGTAATAAATCATAACGTATAGCCTGTGGGAAAAGCTTTTTTAGCAGTGTACTTTTTCCCGTTTGCCGAGGGCCCCAAAAAAAACAGGTTTCTTGTGAGCTTAAATTTAAATTTTGTATTCGGGTATACATGTATTTTTAAATATATATTTTAAATTTACATGTAATATAAAATACAATCTTTAAAAATACAAGCTTTTTCATAAAATGCAAAGATAGCACAATGAAGACTGATGTGAGCGAAATGGAGGCGAGAAGCGCAAGGTGTGGAACATATGGCAAAAGACGCCGGCTTTTTTGTCACATTCAAAAGAGAAAAAAGTCTGTGTCTGTCGGTGTGGGTCCGCGGTGAATAGGATGAACGGCTTTGAATCTTTCAAAAACTGTAAAAAAACAGCAATTGTGGTCCTTAATCAACCTGCTTTAGACCCGGAAACTTAGCTCCAAGGGTCTTTCTGCTTTTACGTGCGGCATCCTTTTTCTTGGCTGACCATGTCTTGACTTTCTTGAGTGCCTGAGAAAGGCGTTTTTGATAATCCCCCCGGCGATTATCTTCAATCGCCTTTTTGGAGCGGGAATCGGCAATAATCGCCCGTCCAACCGGCGTCCGGGTAATCACAGTGGTCCAGCCTGCCTCGGCGCCGATTCCGCCAAATGAAACATCGGCATACTCAGCGGAATAATCGGGGCAAAAATAGCATGCAAATCGTTTCATGAATTCAAGTTCATCCAGCATCATGGTTTTAATTTCGCCGCTGTTAAGATGGATGATAAGATCTTCCTTAATATTTATCTTTTTTACCTGGTCAAATTGAAAACCACCAATCTTGGCAATTTTTTCCTTTTGCTTTTGGCCAAAAACAAAGTTGCCCGAACAGAACAGCCCCAAACAAAATTTTATCGTATCGGACGGAATGATGTTAAGCGTTTGCATGCGGCGGACGGACTTGATCTGGCAGGGAGTGCCGACGAACGCTACCCGCTGCAGTCCTTTTTTGATTAAGGGGTCGAATTCACGGATTTGAGAAAAGGTCAAATAGTAATCGCTGTAGCTTTTCATGCCATGGGATGTGTCAAAGAAAAACCCGGCCGCCCTGCGAATGTCTTCTTCAGATACCGCAAGGAAAGGTTCGCGTAAAAATGGGCCGGATTGTTTGGTAACAATGGCACCGTCAATCCGACCGCTTTTAAATAGATGCAAGAGCAGGGCAGTGACAGCGCCCCCATCTGTTGCTTTTTTTCGAATGTTCGGATCCACTGCACGCGCGATACTGGTTTCGATGATGCGTCCGATGGGAGGATTCCATGCCAGTCGTTTTTGGGTTTCCTCATCCAGTTCTTCAATTTCCGGGCAAATGGAGTAACACAGACCGCATTCGATACATTTGGCTTCGTCTGCATATCTGGGTTTGCCTTCCGTATCCAACTCCAATGCGCCATAATTAACGGCCGTGCAAAAGGTTACGCAGCCACCACAGCGATGACAAAGGCCGGGTTTTTGTACGTCTTCAATTAAGTTATTGAATGTTTTCATTACTGCTCCTGTTTCCAGGTGGTGGACTATCTATGAATGAAGATTGACGATTGAATATTTAAGGAATGCTATCCATTTTCAAATTGATAATACATGATCAAATATAATTGACGGAGCGAAGCGACATCCTTAATTCGTCAATCGTCAATCGTCAATTCTAAGCCTTGTCTTAGTTAAATGTCGTCTCAAAGGGCGCTTCATCAAACATGCACGACTGCAGCATCGCCATAATTTGACCGGTGTCGAACCCCTTAAGATGGATGGCTCCGGAACGACAGGATGCTACGCATAGCCCGCAGCCCTTGCACAACGTCGCCTGGATTTCAGCCTTGCCGGAGGTCTGATTGAATTGCGGAGCTGAGTAGGGGCAAATTTCCGTGCAAACCCCGCAACTGCTGCAGAAGTTCGGATCGACCAACGCCACCATACCGCTTACGGATAACTCCAAGGCCGATAGCACCGTTACCGCTCTGGATGCGGCGGCGTGAGCCTGCGCGATCGATTCCTCAATCGGTTTCGGCGCGTGAGCCAGGCCGCATAAAAATACGCCATCTGTGGCAAAATCATTCGGCCTTAATTTGACATGGGCTTCTGCAAAAAAACCATCGTCATTTTGAGGTATTTTGTATAATTGCGCTAACGGGTTGTTTTTTTCCGCTATGATGGCACTTGCCAGTATAAGAAGATCACCTTGGATCATCATTTGTCTGCGGAGCACACGATCGGAAAAAGCGATTTCCAAACCTTCATCAACTGCATTGACGGAGATGTCCCTTTGGTTGTCATATCGAATAAATTTTATTCCCCGGGTGCGTGCATCGCGGTAGAGGTCTTCGCGCAGACCATAGGACCTCAAATCCCGGTATAAAATAAAGATGGCCATATCAGGATGGTTCGATTTCAAATCCAGGGCAGATGTTATCGATTGAGTGCAACAGACTTTCGAACAGTAAGGGCGCTGAGGGATACGCGAACCGACGCATTGGATGAAAACGGCCGTGCGACAGGTGTCAAATCGATTCCCATCCCTAAGTTTGCTTTGAAGTTCCAAACCCGTCACAACACGCTGGTCATGGCCGTATAAAAATCCTTCAGGTTTGAACTCTTTTGCACCGCAAGCGATCAGGGTGACGCCATGTTCCAAAACATTGGTGTCTCCGGTAGTTTGGATCGTTGTCTTGAAATTACCGATAAAGCCGTCCACAGTATCGATGTCAGTATTCAGATAGAGCTCGATGTTTTCGTCGGATATCACGTCGTTAATTAATTCCTGCAAAAATGGGACAATAGATTCTCCCTGCCAGGATTCATTGATATGAAGTGCCTGGCCCCCGAGTTCTCCACTTTTTTCGATCAGGTAGGTTTTATATCCCTGGGCCGATAAGGTCTTGGCGGCTGTCATGCCTGAAACACCACCACCGATGACCAAGGCGGCCTGGTTGATTTTCATTACCGGTTCTATCAGGGGTTCATGAAGTGCGACCTTTGCCACTGACATTCTTACCAGGTCTTTGGCTTTTTCGGTCGCTTTGTCATTATTGTCCTTATGCACCCATGAGCACTGGTTGCGAATGTTGGCCATTTCAAAAAGATATTTATTCAGACCGCCATTGATTAATGTTTCCTGGAAAAGAGGTTCGTGGGTTTTGGGTGTGCAGGCTGCGACCACAACCCGGTTGAGGCCATGCTTTTTAATAATTTGTGATATCTGACCTTGTGTATCTTGAGAGCAGCTAAATAAGTTTTGTTCGGCATAGACCACATTGGGTAAGTTTTTGGCAAAATCCACAACCGCCGGGACATCGACAAATCCGGCAATATTGGTTCCGCAGCAGCAGACAAAAACGCCGACTCTCGGCGGCTCACCTTTGATGTCGAGTTCCTCGGGCACCTCTTTGGTTGCGGTGAGGGTCCACCTTGCGTTAAATAGCCTTTTCCCTACCTTACCCGCCGCCGCACTGGCATCGACCACCGATGTCGGAATATCCTTGGGTTCCTGAAAGGCACCGCAAACATATATACCTGAACGTGAGCTCCGGACCGGGTCAAAGCTTCCGGTCTCGGCAAAGTTGTAATGATTCAGCTCTACGTCCAATTTCTTCGCCAGCGATGTGGCCTGTTCGCGGATCCCTAAGCCAACCGACAGAACAACGATATCGAATTTCTCACCGATCGTATTCCCCGCCTGATCCACATAGCGAATCAGGTGTCTGCCATTTTCATCCATGGGCTCCACATGCGTGATACGCGATTTGATAAACCGAACCCCCATATCTTGTTCAGCTTTATTGTAATAGCGTTCAAAGTCTTTTCCGAAGGTTCGAATGTCGATGTAAAAGATCGCCGCATCCAAACCGTTTTTGCTGTGTTCTTTGGCTAGAATGGCTTCCTTGATGGCGTATGTGCAGCAGACACCTGAGCAGTAGCCCTTCGCTCCGATATGGCTGTCTCTTGATCCCACGCACTGAAGCCAGGCGATTTTTGCAGGTTCTGAATTATCGGAAGGCCTGACCAAATGTCCCCCATAAGGTCCGGAGGCGGAAAGAATTCTCTCAAATTCCAGGCTGGTAACAATATTATCCGATTTAGAATATCCGAATGTATCGTAAGTTCGAGGATCAAACGTCTCGCTTCCGGATGCTAAAATTACCGCGCCGACATTTAATGAACGATCCTTTTTCTGATCATCAAAATAGATCGCATCTGCAGGGCAAAATTTTTCACAAGCTTTGCACTTGCCCCGAAGGAGATAGATACATTGATCGGGATCTATTGCATATTTTAGAGGTACGGCCTGGGCATACTGCACATAGACGGCCTTGCGTTTGCTTAATCCACTATCATACGCATTGGCTACTTTTTTGGGGCATTTCTCCGAGCAGGCACCGCAGGCGATACATTTATCCATATCCACGTAGCGAGGAAATTGGGCCAGTTCAACTTTAAAATCACCCTCTACGCCGGAAATGTTTTGGACTTCGGTAAGCGTTAATATTTCGATGTTGGTGTGCCGGCCGACCTCGACCAGTTTGGGTGAAATAATTCACATGGCGCAGTCATTGGTGGGGAATGTTTTGTCAAGCTGGGACATCATCCCCCCGATGGAGCTTGAACGCTCGACTAGATAAACATAAAAACCGGAATCGGCGAGATCTAAAGACGCTTGCATTCCGGCGATACCGCCGCCAACAACCATTACCGCTCCGACATCTTTTGCTGACATCATTACTCCGTCATTAAAAATGATGAAATACTGGGAAGGTCAATTTTATTTTTTCCGATACCCAGTATCTTTTCCTCGATACCCAGACATAAACCAAGCAACTGAGGGTAGAGAATGGGAGCAATCGGATCTTGGGGTTCAGGATTTGATACTAGACCAGATTGAACCGCATCAAACTGAAGGTGGGTATAAGGACATGCGGTACAGATATAGCTAGCCCCCGCTTCTGTGGCACTGGATATTTTATTTCGGGCCATATCCATTGCGAGCTGATCATTTACACCGGTCAAGGGAGCTCCGCAACAATCCAGTTTGCGGGCCCACTCGACACTGAATGCGCCGGTGAGTTCGACGAGTTCGTCAAATATTCGAGGTGAAACCGGATCGTCGAAACCGGTTATGTTGCTTGGACGCAACGCATGGCAACCGTAGCTCACGGCTATCTGGAGGCCGCTGTACGTGTTTGCAATACTGCTTTTCAAACGTTTGATTCCCACATCGTGATACAATACCGACAGCAGATGCTTGACCTGAATACTGTTTTTATATTCGAGCTTTTCTTTTTTTAGAGATTGGTTTATGTCCACTTTTAGGTCTTGATCCTGACTCAAAATATATGCGGCTTTTTTCAAGCTCCCATAACAGCACTTACACATGACCAGCATATCCAGGCCGGCTCTTTCGGCCTCGGCTAAGTTTTTGGCGGCCGAGAGAACAAACGCGCGATAATTTGTGTTGCGAGCCGGATATCCACAGCAATTGAAGTCGGCAATTTCGATGAGTTCAATGTCCAGTTTTGATAACACGGCTTGCGTAGCCTCGGCGTATTGCTCTAGTCTGGCCGGAATATTGCAGCCTTGGAACAATGCGAACTTCATGATTTTTACCTTAACCCCTCAGCATGCAATCCATATAGATTAAATCAATTGAGCGTCAGGGTTCAATTGATGTCAGCCTTTTCCACAGCGATATTTTTCAATCGATATAGGACATCGCACACCTCAACCTGCTGAGGACAATTTTCCTGGCATTTATAACATGTCAGACAATCCCAGATCATCCGAGCGCCGGATGCCATCTCTGTCAATCCCAGAGCGAGACAACACATTATTTGATGCGGCAAAAGTCCAAGTACATGCTCAGGATGCTCGTAGTTGCCGACAACCGGGCACACCACCGTACAACTCTGGCAGCTGAAACATTGGCTATAGGTCTGATCTCCTGCTGTTAGTTGCGGTTCCAGGCTAGATTGGGCATTTAAAGGAATCGCCATTTCAGGATTTATTAATTTGTCAAAACGGCCGGCAACCGTTTGTCGGGCTGCCTCGATCGGGTGTATATATTTATCGGCTGATATACCGTGTTGAATTATCAAGCCCCGTGCAAAGGAATAAGGACTCAACACATGCGTAAGCGGCGCTTCGCTTGCCACCAACTCTTCACGCACACTGTACCACAGCTCTTTTAAGCGGATTCCGGATGGACAGCGAACCGTGCATCTGTCACAGTTCGTGCATAGATAGACGCCTTCCCGGATGGCCGCCGACTGTGATTCACTCAGCTTTTTGCCTGAGGCAAGTTCCTTCAGGAAGGCCATTTTCTCGGAAGGCAGAATATATTCATTGCCGATCGCCTCATATATCATCACAGCCGAACAATGCAGACTGCAGCTTCCGCAATGGGTACAGGCGTCCAGTTCGATGATTTGGCGCGTCAGGATGTTGGCTGGTGAAGATGTGGTGGGATCCATGACCTTATTGGCTAGCAGGGAAACCGGGGTGGCTATGATATGAAACATTTTGCTGAAAGGCAGATATGCCAGCCCAATGAAGCAGGCGATGATGTGAATATACCATACCAGGGTGATACTGTCGATTTTGTCCAGCCATAATGCCACCGGTTTAATCACTTTTGCCAGTGCATATCCGTTAAACGCCCATTTGGAAGAGGCGTGGCAATCCATACAATTGCTCGCGTGGGCCTCTTGACCGGTTTCGATAAGATCATCGTCAAACGGCTCCCTGAGATTGGGTGAAACAATGCCGTAATCACGCACCCAGACGGCCTCAAGCGCTTGAATTTCCTCTTCATCATCCATCCCTGCATAATCCTCAACCATTCTCTGAAATTCGCTGTAAGAGGCGATTTTGAGGCCTTCCAGGCCGATACCGGACAGCATGATAACCGCTAAAATAATGATGGCGTAGTGGTCCACCCGGCTTGTTTTTAATCGTTGAGGTTTGGAAATGTAACGACGAAGTGCCACCAGAATCACGCCAGCCAAAACCATGGCACCGAAAAAATCTCTGAGAAAGAAGAACGGATTGACGGTCGAATAATAGTCACTGAATATTGCCTCGGACACGACGTTTTCCAAAGCGTGCATTAACAGCAGGAGCATGAAACCGTAAAATATCAACATGTGTGCCAGCCAACGGACAGCGTTTTCTCGTAAAACACGACGTTGAAATAAGACATCCAAAAAGAAGGTTTCGAGAAGTGAGATTGCCTTGCGGCTGAAGATGACGTGAATGATGCCTTTGGCGGCTGACAGGATTCTTTTTATTGTACTGGTGTCATTTCCAAAGACACCAATATGTCTGGTAAACCAGGTTGAAATCTTATAGATAAACCCGAGGAGAAAAATAACCAGCGAGGCATAGAAGAGATAATCGAACATTAGTTAACCGTCACGTTGCCCGTAGAGGTTTTCAGGCATACGGTTGGAAAGAAAAAGAAATTTAGTCTGCTATGCAAAAAGAGATTCGCAAACGTCACGCACGCTTTTTTCCGGGTTATTTCGGTCGTGATTGAGACGCCTTTTTAGCCCATTCTTTTTCTCTTTCTTTTTCCCATTTTGGTCGACGTTTGCGTTTCTGCGCTTTTTTTATAACTTCGGGAATCATCTGAAGCAATCGTTGTTTGTCCACTGGTTTTTCTAAAAATGTGTCCGGACTGAAATATTCGAAATCCGGCCACTGGCGGTAGTTGATCTCCAATTCATCTCCTATGCCGGAGATACCGATGATCGGTATATCCTTTAGATCATCATCAGAGCGTACCTGCTTACATACCTCAAACCCGGAAAACAATGTCTCCATCATTACATCGAGCAATATCAAATCAGGATGCTCTTTGCGGATCAAGTCCAATCCCTTCTGACCCTCATCGGCAGTTAGTACCTCAAAACCATTGCGTTGAAGAAAGGTTTCCATGGTAAAAAGGTAATCGGTATTATCATCTATAATTAAGATTTTGAGACTTTTTCCCATGATTTTCTCCTTTTGGCTCGTGTTAATATTATGATGATCTCCCGAAGTCTGATCTGCTGTGAGGCTATATCATAGTGGTTCACTACGATATTATTAATCGTGACACGACGTCAAGTCTAAAGATGCATCAATTAAAGAAGCTCAACCATATCATATCGACAACTCGTAGTCGATCTTTTCAATCGATTCCGGAACAGTGAAATTTGTTGTGCCAAAGGGTCGGATTTGCCAAGATCAGTTGCTTTAAACGTATGTGTCACTTTATTTTTAATATAACTGTGAATTTTGTACCCTTTCCGGGATTCGAACTTACTTTGATTCTGCCGCCGTGCTTGTTGACAACCTTTTCGACGACTGCCAGGCCGAGTCCGGTTCCACCGCTGCCCTTGGTGGAATAGAATTCCTCAAAAATGTTTCTTTGGGTGTTTTGATCCATTCCGAGGCCATTATCCGTTATTTCAAACATCATGTGATGGTCATCATAAACGTCCGTTTTGACGCTTACAAAATGGTTCTTTTTTTTCTTATCGTTGAGACACGCTTCCAGCGCGTTCCAGATCAGATTGTTTAACATTTGACGAACGCTGCCCACGTCCACCTTTATATCAGGTACGAAGGGGTTGATTTGTTGCCTGAGTTTGACTAGCATGGCGGCGGCTTTTTCTTCGAACAGTGCCATTGAATCCTTAACCAGTTGGCCGGGTGACGCAATATCATATTTGAGCGGTCGGTTTTTTGATGAATATAAAACATTTTTTACAACATCGGTGATGTCGTAAATATTCTTGCTTACAATATTCCATCCTTTTCTGGCAAGCTCCAGATCACCATCCTTGATGCCTTCATCAACCACATAGGCGCCGCCTTGCAGACCTTCCAGGATGTTCTTTATGCCGTGAGATAAGAGCGCGATGGACTGGCCTAGGGTGACCAATTCTTTTTGATCTATTTTTACCTGGGTGATATTGGTCGACATTTCAATGACTGCCGTTACGTTGCCGTCATCGTCCAGAATGGGTGATGTTTGAATCAGAATTTGACAAATTTTCCCGTTGGCCAGTTGGACGGTTTCCTCAGTAATATGGACATGCCTGTCGAGAAACGTTTTCTGTACCGGGCAATTCTGGCAGATTTCGCGGGACCCTTTGTAAATTTTATAACACAATTTGCCGGTTGCATCTCCAAAGTCCCTTTTGAAATTCTCATTAACAAAAAGAATACGAAGGTCTCGATCTTGAATAGAGATGTAGCACGGGAGAAGGTCGACAATATGATTCAGATTCAGTTTCAATATTTTGGATAGCGTCACCGGCTTATTGTCAGAGAATCGGTTTTTTTTGGACATAGTCAGATTTGTTCAGAATGAAACATGTACTGCATTCCAAACTAGCTGCGCTGCGATCCCACTATAACGAAAAGCATTTGATTTATCAATTCCAATTAAATTCCGGCCCTGTTTCAAAAATCCCCGGGCGTGACGAAAAGTTGCATTGGAATTCGTCAACTAAAAAGATCTTGAATTCCAGCCAAGTATATTGTAGATATCATTACGATTTTTTTGGTTGCCCGTTCTCATTTTCGGGAAGGCCGAAACAATGTTTTCGAATCGAAGTTAACAAAAAAAGGAAGGCTGAATAATCCATGAAAGTTCAAGAATTCGTGGAACGCTTTAGTTTGTATGTGGCCGCAGGGCAAAATGCGCTCGATCGTCAAATTCTGGGGGGCTATTGCGGTGATCTTTTAAGCGATGTCATGGCCAATGCCCCTACCGGCTGCATATGGCTTACGGTGCAAACCCACCAAAATATTGTTAGTGTGGCCGTGCTGCATGAAATGGCGGCGATTGTTCTTACTGGAGGTCAGGCCCCAGATCAAGAGACAATTGAAAGAGCCGATCAAGAAGGGATTCCTATCCTCCAGTGGCCCGGTTCTGCGTTTGATTTGGCCGGACAAGCCCATGCTGCAGGCTTGACCGACCAAACGAGTTAATATTTTCTCGCAGCGGCGGTGTCCATCGACCACACGGTGTTTGCGTTACTGCCGTTTTACATGGCGCGAATACTCCAGCGGCTTGCTCGGCTCAAGCGGAGCTCCCGATTGCAAGGCGTTAATCTCGGCTTTAACGGCATCTATTTTATTTGCCAGCTCCTCTTTGGCGGCGCGATGTTCGGCAATTTTTTTCTGCGCGATGAGATGCCGGGATTCCAATACCGTTAACTTATCCTGCAACTGCCTGATGGATTCATCCCTGAGTTGTGCGTTGAGTCGTTCCATCAAATGGGAATGCTTGCCTCCCGGATCGGTTAAAAAGTACCACGTTTTAGTTTTGAAGCTATACCATGCCTCACCGGAGACGTGTTTGCCTTTTAATCTAATGCCGGCCTTCCAAATTTTAAACTCCCCTTCCTCCCTGGGCATCCCATGGATACGCGCCTGACGGCGACGCCCATCCTCACATTGAACCATATATTTTTCCATTTCACATCTCCTGCCAGTTTAACGTGAACTTGATTTTCGGTATATCAGCCGTTCGTGACACGCTTCGCTGATTTGGCAGATTTCATTCGGACATACTGTTTGGTTAATTAGGCAATAATTTCGCTTTGTTCGCCGGCTGTACTGCCACCGTTTTTCAGTTGGCCCATAGCTTTGGTCAATTCCATCAATACGCCGAGACCCTCCCGGGCTTGTTTGTTGGATAGCGCCCCTATCATTCCAAAGAGGCCCACGGGTTTCGCACCTGCCAGATCGACTTTAGATGGTAATTCGGCGAATTTTTCGAGAAATTCATTGGCTTTCGGATCACTGAGCTTTTTCACCAGGCCGAGGGCCGTTACGGCACCGTCGCCAATTTCTTCAATGTCGTCGGCATCATATGCCGCTGCAATCTTGGCGCGAACATCCAGCATGGAGGTGATGATCCGCAATACTCCGCGTTGCTCCAGATCGTCCAGATAGTTAATCATCTGCGGCACGGCGGATTTCAGCAAAGGTTCGATAGTGTTAACGAAGTCCACGATGTTTTCCAGCTGTTCCAAGCTGAATTGAATATATTTGATGCTTCGCAGAAAGCGCTTTGTCAAGCCCATTAAATCCTCCAATTGGAAACCCGATTCCACGTCTTCCAACTCTCGGATTATAAGCCGAAATGCCTGCCCGCTCAGGGGAATCAAATCATCCCTGAGTTCTCTCAGGTTACTGGCTGTTTGAGAAATCGGTGCCAGTTGAGCCTCGATACGATCGAGTCGCTCCAGAATTTGTTCGTCGTTCGTCATTAGGCACCTCCTTGTTGTTCTGTGAGCACGTGACGCATTTTACCGGCCATTGTCAATTGATCTTCAAGGGGCAATTCCACACCTTTCAACATCATGTTCCAATATACCCACTTAAACATCATTTTACCCCAGTAGTTGAGGTAGCTGTCGCCCAGCAGGCTGAAAGGTCCGAGACCTGGAAACGGAAACTTTCCTGGAAGGGGTTCATATTCGTAATTGAAGTCGATCAGAAAAGCTTTCTCATAGCCCGAGCAGATGAAACAGGTCGCATGCCCGTCAAATGTCGGTTTGGGTTCCTGGTCGTCGATTTCACGGATGATATTATCAACGACGGTTTCCGATTCATAATGGGCTACGGCTCCGGCTTTGGATGCCGGAACATTGGTCGCATCGCCAACCACGAATATGTGGTCTGCATTCTTGGCTTTGAGTGTGAAATGATCGGTATCGACAAAGCGCAGGGGATCTTCCAATCCCGAACCTTCGAGGAACTGCGCTCCAAAATTGGGTGGAATCGCTACCAGCAGATCATAGTCAATTTTATCGCCCCGGTGTGATTCAATGGTTTTTTCGTCAGCGTTGACCTGGGCAATATCAAAGTTGGGCGTCACTTTAATATTCTTTTGAATGGCGATATCACTTAAAATACCCGAAGCGATGGGTTTTGAAAACGCACCGGCCATGGGAGTGACCAGTTCGATTTCAACATCGTCACGGACGCCTTTAGTGTCGAAAAACCAATCAGCCATGAAAATGTACTCTAGCGGGGCAACCGGGCATTTGTAAGGCAATTCGGCAATGTTGAGAACGACACGGCCGGACGCGAAGTATCTCATCTTTTCGCGCAGTGCTATGGCGCCATCCAGAGTGTAGAAATCATGGATATTTTTGCGCCAGTCGTCCATCATCCCGTCCACTTCCTCCGGCACAATCGCACATCCGGTGCCGATTACCAACCAATCATAGTCGTATTTGCCTTTTTTTCCTTCCACTTTGCGCTTAGCCGTATCCAGCCCCACGACTTCATCGAGGACGAAATTTACGCCCTCCGGGATAAACTCCCGCTTGGGCTTTTGGCAGTCTTCGGGAGAATAGACATCAAAGGGGATAAACAACCAACCCGGTTGGTAATGATGGACTTCATCGTTGTCGATAATGGTGATGTCCCACTCTCTGACCCCTAGCTTTCTGCGTAAGTTATTGGCGACCATTGTTCCGCCGGCACCTGAACCTAAAATCAGAATCTTTTTCATAGCACCCTCCTGAATGTTTAGTGTTGATATTAAAATTGTGGGATGTGGCTTGTGTCCACTAACCTACCTTCCTATGCCTGTCGAAACGGCAAAAGAATCAACTCACTCCTTTTCGGATGGAGTTTCTTGAAGCAGATCGGCGATTGTCGTGCTATCGAGTTTTTCATAAAGGACCCGGGTGGCGTCCGTCCACGCCAGCCTGACCTGACAATCATCTGACTTTTCGCATGTTTCCGGGTTGCTGACACATTCAACAAGTTCACTTTGTCCTTCGAAAAGCCTGACAATTTGCCCCAAAGTTATATCCTCGGGATTTTTCGCCAATAGGTGCCCGCCTTTCGGCCCTCGAACGCTGGTGACGAGGTCGGCTTGCTTCAACGGTCGGATGAGTTGCTCGAGGTATTTCACTGAAATATCTTGGCGCTTGGAAATTGTGCCGATTTGGATAGGTCCTTTGTCTATGTGGCGGGCTAAATCAACCAATATTCGGGTACCGTAACGGCTTCGGGTTGATAATTTCATAGGACCCCATTTCTTTTTAGACTGTTTTATTCTATATAGTTTTAGTATGAATTATACTCAAATTAAATCCCTGTCAAGCAAAAAATAAAAAGCTTTTACTGAAGGAAATTCAATCCAACGAATTTGTTTGAATACATTGTTGGCGCTGAAAGAACTCTTAATTGTTGACATGACAGTAATGGGGGTTATGTTTGGTGTATTGGCAGAAATGACAAATCCTGCACTAAACAGCGAAACAGACCCGAAGCGTTTGCATGCCAAAAATAACCGATTCTACGCGCAGCAGAGGTCTGTGGAAGGGGGTCAATATGGAAGTTAAAGATTTTTGCCGCGCTGCTGAAGTCGAGCTTTACGGTTGGAAGACCAAAATGTATGATATGGTTCGCAAAGTTGATAAACTGAGGGGGACCGACAAAGGCAATATGGCGTCTCAGGTTGAGGAACTGCATAAACACGTCGCCGAAATGGAACGTATCCTTGATCAGCTGCGGACGGAGTGTCCGATTGAATTCGGAACGCAGAGAAAGCAAATTGAGGAGACGACCGATGGTTTGAAAAAAAAATACGATGATGCAATGTCGGCCGTACTTCAATTTTAATGGGCGCGAAATCTGTCCATAGAAGGACAGTCAATACCGCTTGTTGCCTGATCCAGTTCCTGAAAAACCGGGAACCAACTACAACGCTCGTTCAGAGTCTTTGACCTATTACTCACTTTTATACCCTTAGTGTTTTGCCTAAACACGCAAAGCAGAGTCTCTTGGCTCTGCTTTTGGTTTTGTATCCAAACCGTTCAGCGTGCATGGCGTCGTAAGCACCCCCCATCGCCTTATTGGAAACCGGTTTTTTAAGCCTTTTCCAATGTCTGTGCCACCAGATTTCAGATTTCTGCGTTTATACCGGTTGTCATAAATATCTTCCGATTGATCCCGATCAATAACAGGTGAAGATATTTTTATATGATCATCCAAGGTTATCGTAATTTATGACAACCGCTATGTTTCTTTTCTTATGCTATAAAATATA
>JASFJP010000029.1:0-15329 GCA_050121225.1 Desulfobacterales bacterium | reverse complement strand
ACTTCACCAGGAGACAAATCACGCCAGGCAAGATCGACACTGCTCCCAATCGCACCAAGAGATCATCAGGCTCATTTTTCATCGGTGACCAATCAGACGGGCACTCTGTTTCGAGCTTCTGCATGCGCATCGTGGGCCACTTGCGACATTTGCAAGCCTGCGGCCGGCGGGGGGGAGAGCAAGGCGCCCTCCCCCCGGTTCGCTTCTACCATAACACTTCTCGGGAAGACATCTCCTGGAACGAACGGTCGAGTTTGCTACCGACCGTACCGAAAAGCTCGTCGAGTTCGTTCTTAATTGGCGACCAGTCGGAAGGGCACTCGTTCTCGAGCTGATCCACCCGCAGCTGCGCGTTCACGACCTCCTGCTCGAGCTGCCCGATCAGCGGGAGAACTTTTTCCTTTTGCTCGGATCCGAATCCGTCTGCCGTCTTCTTCATCGCTTCCAGCTTCGCCTTCCAGGCCGATACCTCCGCCGACATCGCTTTGCAATAATCTTTTACCTCCATGTAAACTCCTTTCTATTCTATTTGGTTTCTATCTTGCTGAATATCTGGTACGAAGAACAGGTTCAGCTCCTTATTTAACGAAGTTTTTGCGCCTTACCAGCACGAATGCTTTTTAAAAGGTCTCATCGTCAAATGATTTAAATACCTGATACCCATGTTACAGTCAAGCCAGATAACAGAAAAGATCGAAAAATAGTTATATTAATTAAGATTCTTCCTGTAATCTCACAAAATTTGTCACCCTTATCGGTGTAGGTTACGTGCCCTGTGCATACAATGGTTAAAATTTAGATGGGTTGTGTATTCTGATGGTTCTGACCAGTATAGTTTTATTCATCGTCCCCCAGGGTCGGGTTGCCTATTGGGCGGACTGGCGCCTATGAAGGCTGACCAAAACGGATTGGGGAAACATACATATCAATCTGGGCCTACTATTTCTCATCGCGTTGTTTGTGCATATTTATTACAATTGGAAACCGCTCATATCTTATCTCAAAAATAAGGCCAAACAGATCAAAGTGTATATGAGCGAATTAAAAGCATCGTGCAGAACTGACGAGATTTGAAGATTAAAATGCTTTTTGATGCTTCCACGCATTGCTAATCAATTCGATGAATCCAATCGCCAACACGCCAATCGCAATCGTCCATAGGACATAATAGCCTCGCAATGGCAAGTTCAAAGGGGCGAAAATTAACCACAGGATTAGAATCCCGGCACCGCAGAAATTTATTGCGATGGCACCGGCCAGCCCCAAACCGCGAATGTCCCGTGAAGCACCGAAAACTTCAATCAACAAAGCAATTCCAATTCCCAAAATAACTGCCCCAAGTATGGTTGGGTAAAAATTGAAACTAGGAAGCGGAACACCCAATAATTGAGCTATTCCAAAAGGAAATAAAAGTAGCACTATACCTAAAATCAGATTTACTATACCATCGATAAGAAGAAGTGCATTGCACTTTACTTTCATATGCTCTGTTCTCCCTTACATTCATGAATTACCTTGCCGATATTTCGTTATCACGTCAAGTAGTAAAATATCAAAATATGTAAGTTCAGAAAAAGATGATGATAACAACCAACACCCTTTGATCTATCCAATGATCGTGTCAGGTCAGGTTTGAACTAATCTAAATTAATTGAGGCCTCGGGGCTGGGACTCTTACAGACGTTAAAACATGAGTCCCTGGTAAATAAAGTATGCCCCAACAATAAGCATCAGCACCGTGCCAATGCGGTAAATGATTTGCCGGTTTTTCAACCAGCCCATGTCTACTAGCTTGGCGATGAGAAACAGCGGCGGGACAGTCCCTATCCCGAAGCAGAACATGACGACCATTCCTTTGATTATTCCTTCCAATGTTGTGGGTGCGTTCATGCCTGCCCCTGCGGCTGCCAGCAGAGCGGTGTAAACCGGTCCGCATGGTAAGAGGCCAAGCAGCAAGCCCACCGGTAAGTAGGCGGCTACGGAGTCAATCCGGGAAAGCTTTTGAAAGCCTTTAACGACGAAGCTTTCCGGATTGTAATGATCACTGAAGGTTCTTCCCAGAGGCAGCCAGCCGCTCATGATGAGCGCCATAATTATGAGCATTATTCCTGCAAAGATCAGGGCTCCTTGCTGAATTCCCGCGATATTAGAAGCCACCATGGAGAAGGAACCGGTGGCCCCCATGATTCCGCCCAAAAGTGTATAGGTGGTAACCCGACCCGCGTTATAGAGCAGGTGGGGCAGGTACAGGTTACGCCCCTTCAGGTTCAGCGACAGGGAGACCACGATTGGACCGCACATCCCGACGCAGTGCCCGAAACCCACCGTAAAGCCGGTGGCCAGGAAGACCAGGTATAGGGGATCAATAAACGACATCGAAGACGAACTTTGCCTCTCCTGCACCAGGCACGACTACATTGGCGAACCAGGTCCGACGGCCACTTTTACAGCGCACGATAACACCTTTGCCCTTGTAAATTCCATCACCGGCCGTCTTTAGCTGGACCCGGTTCGGTCCCATTTTCATAGCCGGCATACCAAGGTCGAGATAGGGGGCTTGCTCAGGTAGTTTACCGGATAGCGTAACTGTAAATGTTAAATCCTGCATTGCCGTTACGGGCCGGGGCATTATTTCCAATGTGACAGTTTCCTTTCCTAAGGACAGAGAACATTTGCCGTCATGCGCCAGACAGTTGATGGGTGGTGCTCCAGCAGAAACTGTGTTCACAGAAAGCGCGGTAAAAAGTAAAAGAAACGCGAAAGTAAAGATGATATAGCCAGTGTGGATTTCTTGGCGCATTGTAACCTCCGTTTAAAAAATTAGTTAAAACTTATAAGCCCACTGATCTAGTTTAATTAATGAATCAATGAAATGTATTGTAAATTGCAAATTATAGCTCAAAATATGCCCTTAAATTCTTTTGGATAGATCAAGGCAATATATCCATTGATACCATGTCAGTTTCAATTTACTGTTTCAACTATGTTTGAGCGCAACTTTGGAAGACGGCGCTCAATCTCAGCCCGCATGGATTCGTATTGATCCGGCAGTTTCAGGTCACGGCCTAATCTCGCATAAGGCTCATCCGCGGTAAAACCCGGCGGATCGGTTGCAATTTCAAAAAGAACGCCGCCCGGCTCATGAAAGTAGATTGATTTAAAATACTTCCGGTCTCGAATCGGCGTCAAGGAAAAGCCGCGATCCATCAATGATTTTTGCCAGTATTTCAACTCATCATCTGTCGATGTTCGAAAAGCAATATGATGCACGGTTCCACCACCCTGCTGCCCGGGTTCCGCTTGTGCATCAATAACCACATCATAAAAGTGTCCGATGGCATCATCAGGCTTCATTTTGAAACGATAACGATTGGCTTCCTGATCGTGAAGAACCATCCCCATCGAATTCATTAATAATGACTGGGTTTCTTTTAAAGATCTCAGCAATGCGGTTGCAGAATGAAATCCCACAATGCAGTTAGCAGCTGATATTAGGTTACGACTCTGAATCGAAGTCGGGCGGGCTGTCGGCGTTTCGATCAATTCTAAGGAGAGACCGTGGGGATCTTCAAATTGGATCAGCAAATCACCGAAACGTTCGCCTTCTTTTGTTTCAACACCATTTTCGTTAAGTCGCTTGCGCCAGTAGTCAACAGAATCAATTGGGATTGAAAATGCAATTGAAGTCACCATACCGGCGCCGGTTTTGCCGCGTGGCAATTTTTCCCATGGGAAAAAGGTCATAATGGTCCCTGGAGAACCTTCCTGATCCCCGTAATACAGATGATACGTGTAGGGATCATCAAAATTAACCGTCTTTTTTACCAACCGCAGACCCAAAACGTTTGCATAGAAAGCCAGATTTTCAGCGGCCGATGATGCGATGGCGGTTATATGGTGAATTCCACTAATTTTGGAATCGTTAATCATTTTTAAACTCCTTATTTATTACCTTTATGCCAAGGTAAATTCGAATTTTATGTGTTATCCGACTCCAGCGATTCGGCAAACAAACCAATCTTCTTAAGGAGTCGAACGAGTTCTTTTCGCTCTTTTTCAGATAAGACACCGACAATTTTCTCAAGGTTTTTTTCATGTTTTGTGTAGGCTGTCTTGATCGTTTGGTGGCCCTTTTTTGTCAAATGCACGTAAAAGCATCGTCCGTCAGACGGATCTTGAATTCGCTTGACAAGTCCTCTATTTTCCATTCGGTCTATGGCGGCAGTCATTGATCCGCTGGTTAAGAGCACCTTTTCGCCTATCCGATTAATGGGCAAAGGACCTTTATGCAGCAATGCCTCCATAATGGAGAAATCTGACAGTCCAAGGCCGGTTTGAGCAATGCTTGCCTTATCGACTTTTTCAATAGCTTTTGCGGCCTTCCATAATACCAAGCGTATGTGAGATCCAGTTGCCATGCAAAAACGATAATTCATAATATCTTTATGTCAAGACATTTTATGAGGGTATTTTTGCATCTGAGCCATCTTGCTTCATATTGCATATTGAAATCTACAAAAATATGGGTGCTGTCAAATTTTAAGCTTTTGATTATAAATTGAGCGGTTGTGATTTGTTTAGTACAGGGCCCGAAAACGGTTGTCATTCGGCTTCCAATTGGTGAGGTGATGTTATTGGCGCATGATTCGAAGAAATTGGAAAACGCCAAAGCCGAAACCGAACTAAACGGGCCGGTTCAATCGGTAAGCATCGACTTATATGAATTCAATTACTTGTGGATTTGGATAGCTAATTTAAATACCAAATATCTTTAACTCGCAGTAATTATTAAAAGGTTGCGGTTATCGCGTTTGTCAGAATAACCTTCCGATATTGGTAATTTTGCCAGCCTTCTTTGGTCTATCAATAACCTCTATGGCTTGATTCAAGCGCTATAATAATTTTTGACCAAGGGCAAGGATCCTTTTGATCGTCCTGGTCTACAAACTGAAATCATATGTGTAGAAAAAGATTTTATTCCGGGAGACGACACGAGGTATGCAATTTAGGCGTAAACCGTCGGGGTCCGTCAAGAATTGGCTTATTGATCGATCTGGCAATGGATTTTAGCATGCCAAAAAAAATCCACTGGTGGAATGGATAAAGTACATACCAGTACAAAATTCCAAAGAGTCCCCTAGGTAAAAATCGTGAGAGCATTTGAAATTCGGCCTGACCGTTTCCATCAGGGGTGATTAGAAATTCGAGCAAAGCCTCACCGGGGGTTTTCATCTCAGCCACCAACAACAAGCGCTGGGGCGCATCGACCTCTAAAACCCGCCAAAAATCAAGTGCATCACCGACGCCAATCTCAGAAGAATGACGACGTCCCCGCCGCAAACCGACACCGCCCACTAGTCGATCCATAATTCCCCGTAGACGCCATAGAAAATTTCCAAAGTACCATCCGGTCTTTCCCCCGATTCGGCTTACAGGCTGCCAAACCTCATCAACCGTCGCCTGCAGTCTTGCGCGATAACCGCATTGCATAATGGTTCCTCCGGCCCAATCAGCATCGCCGCAATGCGCCCATTCAGGTTCTATCAAGTCCCCGGCATCCATCCAGCAGGTATCCACCTGTTCTTGCCGTATGCGATTCAACGCCAACCGAATCGCTTCCCGGCAGGTCAGCAATTTCTGCGGAATAATTGTCTGAATTCGATTTTCGGTGCAGACCGCATCGCTGGTCAACCCTTCCGTCAACGGCAGCGCTATCGATGTGGGAACCGGGCTGATCAGATGGATCCACAGGGCACTCAGGGTGGGGGTGAGAACAGGCACCGGTATAATTAGACGCTTGGGAAGATGGGCTTCTTCGGCATAAATATCCAGTAAATCACGATAGGTCAAAATATCCGGACCGCCAATGTCGTAGGTTTGACCAGTGGTTTCCTCATGTTCAAGGCAGCCGACGAGATAGGCGATGACATTGCGAATGGCTATTGGCTGATTCATCGATCGGACCCAGCGGGGCGTCGTCATGGCAGGTAAGCGTTCAACCAAATAGCGCAGAATCTCGAAGGAAGCACTGCCTGATCCTAAGATCATCGGCGTTCGCAGATCAGTGGTAGGAACCGATCCGGCTTGGAGAATATCGGCGACTTCAATACGAGATTTCAAATGCTTGCTCAAGGATCCATGGGTGGCTTCAGCCAGTCCGCCGAGGTAAATTATTCTCTCCAATCCTGCGGCCGCTGCCGCGTCAACCATATTTTTTGCTGCGCGGCGATCCGCCTCAACAAATTTTTCTTTTTGGGCGATCATGGAATGAACAAGATAATATGCCGTCCGGCATCCGGAAGCTGCCTTTTTTAGCGATTCAGGGTCTAAAACATCGCCCTGAACCAACTCCACTCGACTGTGCTGTGCCCAGGGCCGGCACCCCATTTTTTCCAATGTCCGGCCCATCGCGCGTACCCGATAGCCGGCATCGAGTAACGCCGGTATCAGCCTTCCGCCGACATATCCGGTGGCACCGGTTACTAAGATAAGGTCTGATTTCATGGGCTATTTTTTTCTTCTTTTTTCACATTCAATTCAAAACAATAGCCAATACTACGCATTAAAACCAAATCGTCAACAGAAGCGAAATGGCTGCTTGCTAATAGGTCAAAACTTCCATCATGATAGCCGACCCAAAAGAATGACGCCGGGCTGTTTACGGTTGTTTGGTCACAGACTTGCAGCCCAATTAATTATGGTTATATTTGCATATCTATATCTGAAGTGATGTGAGCTTTGGGTAATAAGCGTGTCAAACAATTGGGTGCGCTCCTTATCGTAAGCAACAGTTTTTGAGAGTTGACCCGGGACGTAAAACACGCCCGGCTTATCTAACGAGCAGTAACCTGATGAAAGGATAACGTATCATGAAAGTTTGTAAGTACATCGGAATCGGCGGTTTTGCTATTTTAACCGTATCCTCGTTGTTGGTGGCAAAATCGACCATGGCCATCGAAAAGGCAAAATATACTGTTTTGGAAAAAGAAGATAGCTTTGAAGTAAGACAATATGAACCGCAGATTGTGGCTGAAACATATGTGGAGGGCACTTTAAAGGATGTCGGCAATGCCGGCTTTCGCCGTTTGTATGATTACATATCCGGGAACAACAAGAAAAAGCAGTCGATCTCCATGACCGCTCCGGTAGGGCAGGAAGCCAGTTCGGAGAAGATCGCCATGACCGCACCCGTCAGTCAGGAAAAAACGGATGACCAATGGCGCATAACATTTCTGATGCCGGCAGAGTATAGTCTGGAAACGCTTCCCGAACCGCTGGACGAGCGGGTAAAATTAAGAAAAGAACCTGGACGCCTGATGGCTGCTGTGAGGTATTCGGGGACCTGGAGTGAAGAGGCGTACGAGAAAAACAAGGCGCTGTTGGAAGCATATATTCAGAAACGTGGTTTGAAAAAAGCGGGTGTACCGGTCTGGGCGCGCTATGACCCGCCATTTATGCCCTGGTTTCTGCGCCGCAACGAGGTACTGATACCCTTGGAAAAATTTTAATGTTAAAAAAAATGAAGGCCCTGGCCAGAGAAAAAAATATCTGCGTTCTGGCAACCATAACCGGCAGTAAACCATATTGCTCCCTGATGGCCTATGTCACCAATGAGGAGTGTACCGAAATATATATGGTAACCCAGAGGCAGACGCAGAAGTATCAAAATTTAATCGCAAATCCGGCTGTCAGCCTTCTGATTGATACCCGTGACACATCCCCCCGATCGGCAGCCCGGGCCATGACCGTTGAAGGTATCTTCCAAAAGATTAAAGACCCCGCTAAAGAAAAAAAGGTTCGCCGAGAACTGTTGTCGGCTCACCCTCATTTAAATGAATTCATGAGGCTACCCGAGGCTGAAGTTATCCAAATCAAAATAAAATCCTTTTTACTGCTCGATGGCCTAACCCAAGCATCTTTCGAAGATGTGCAGGATATCGTTTCTTAGACGCCAACAGTTCTCTGCCCCGAAGGAGCTTTTTCAGTCAGGTACCGCACCATTGTTATGTTTCCCGTAAAACTTTCAAGCGAAAGGCGCGGTGGCTGACATGTTTAATTCTTCTTTCTTAAAAGAAAAAGTTGAACGTACCGGGGATCAAGATCCTCAACAGCCACGCGTCCCAATTCACTTTCAAGTTCGTTAAACAAAGCGTTAAACGTGTTGCCAAGTTGTTGGGTGATCTCAAAATCTTTCAAACCGGTATCTGCGGCGAGCCACTCTATAAAATGGTTTTTCATTGCAGTGGGTATGCTTCTGGGTTGGTCGGCTTCTGTGCCAGGTTGGCAGGGCAGCAAATTTTTAAAAAAAGGTTGAAATTCTCTTAACACCAGGGGCATCAATTTTTTTTCTTGCAACTTGAGATAATTTTTAGCCCACAGTGTTAGGATAAGGTTTTTGTAAGTCAGAAATCCGTATGAAGAGGGATGATCAAGATGGATCGTCATTAAGGAGAGCAGATCATCAACTGCCTTGACCTGTTTGAAAATGTCTTCCGTTATCTTGATATCTTCAAAAGAAGCAAATTCCCGGTAGAGAACGCCGGTTTTGTAGTTGTCATAAAACATCGGCTTTTTGATCAGCAATCCTCCGAGTACTCCCAGCCAGCGTTCACCCCAGAATGTCAACCGCAGACCTGCTCCGGCGAACCAGCAGTTAGTCAGCCATTTCTCCGCCCGCCATTTTAAATCCATTGCACCCCCAAACCCCACTTTAAATAACCTGTGCAATGGATATTTGGTAATCAACGCGGCAGCCTTCTGGACATCAACCACCTCCGAATCTTTTGATAATCTTTCCAAACCGATGCTCAAATAACCACAGACTTTTTTAACAATATCTGCAAGGTCTTCACGGGCACGAACGCTCTTATTATCAGCGACAATAATTTGATTGCACAAATTAGCGAATTCAACCTCAATCTGCTGCAAGACATTTTGTGATTCAATCTTTGTCAAAGCTCTTGTAAAATAATTTTCCTCTTTTAACATGCGCCAGTGGTACAAAGGTACCGGCGCCATGGCGGGTTCGTCGGCAGGAGACGGCAACACTTTTGTGCTCTCTTTTTTTAGTTCTTCCGGTTTAATCGATTGATAGATCCCAACTGCCTCATCAAATGGCAAAAATCCTTTCTCGGCGAGCCGAACGTTGCGCCAGCGAAAGCACTCTTCTTCCGTTTCAGCGGGAAGGACATGGGTAGCCTCAAGCAGAACATGTTGAAGGGTCGAGTGATCAAAAGCGGCTATCTGCTCGACCAGTCTATTTATTAACCTTTTACGCCGCTCATCGGCCATTTTATCGGATTCATTTTCAGGAGGGAATTCGATAATCCTAAAGTAATAGGTGCCGTCCAAGCTGAAAAAGTCCTCGCCAAATTCCGTGGGATCCTGGTCGTGCTCTCTTACGCGTACCTCAATATTTTTAAACAGGTAAAATTCAATAAAATCTAATTTTTTATCCAAAAACCAACGGATGAAACGCTTCGAGTCCGCCTCCATCAGCAAATTCATCCAGCGCGTTACGGAAGTCAGCTCAATTCGATCTCTTTGCCAGGCGTCTAAATCGACGATGTGTTCCCATTGCCTGTCGGATGCAAGGGCCAGCAACGGGAGCGAATCTTCGGGGCCGATATCGTTAATTAAAAAATAAAAATCCTGCTCCGGAAACGAATGCACTAGGGCAGCCGGTTGGGGGTGCTCAAGGATACGTTCCATCGCAGTTTCCGGCGGCAGTTCGAGGATTTCCTTGCGCGTTTTCAGAAGCTGCTGAAAGCGTTCTAAGGCCTTTTTGTCAATTGCATTATCATTCATCGTGGTTTTTTGAGTCGTAAATGTAAATTCTTTGCATTATACGTATTGTCTTTCTCTGCCGCTCCGTTAAATGCGGAGCCGGTTCAACTGGATAAAAATCGGTGTCTATCCAAAATTAAGCCGGCACGTTTACGGTCACCGGCTTGGAATTCCAAGACGCGAATCTAAATAATAGCAGCATCCCAGGGATGGCCACCAAGGTACAGGCAATAAAAAAGCCTTCCCAACCGACATGCTTGGCCATAAAACCGGTTACCGAAGAAGCCAGGGCCCGAGGAATTCCGATTAAACTCGTCAGCAGGGCATATTGGGTGGCCGTAAATTTTTTATTGGTAATGCTGGCCATAAATGCTACAAATGCTGCGGTGCCCATTCCGCTGCTCAAATTTTCGAACGCAATCACCCCGGACAAGGCCGGAACACTATAACCGATCCGTGCCAGAAGTGCAAAACAGGCTGTAGAAAGCGCCTGCAGGACACCAAATATCCATAGACTGCGATTGATTCCTAACCAAAGTAGGATAATCCCCCCCAATAAGGCACCGCCAAGAGTGGCCCCTGTGCCGAATAATTTAACTACCGTGCCGATCTCCGTCTTTGAAAATCCAATATCTAGATAAAATGGTGTTGTGATGGCGCTCGCCATTGTGTCCCCAATTTTATAAAGGAGAATGAAGGTTAGCATCCACCATGCATGACCGCGGCTAAAATAATCCACCAGCGGATGAATAATGGCTTCTTTCAACGTTCGGGGCGTACCGGCTACTGCTTTCGGTTCCGGGGTTAACAGTGTCGTTAAAACCCCCGGCAACATACAGGCGGCCATGATCAGGTAAACCTTTGAAAACGGCATGTAGTCTGCCATGATCAAACCGCCGCCTGATGCCAGCAACATTCCCAGACGGTATCCATAAATATACATAGACGAGCCGAGCCCCAATTCTTCATCCGGCAGATCCTCCCTTCGATAGGCATCAATGACAATGTCCTGGCTGGCGCTGAAAAAAGCAACTAATACGGCAGCCGCTACCATCATGCCCGCTTTGTTGACCGGATCAGAGAACCCCAGAGCCGCGATCGATAAAATCAAAGCCAGCTGTGTGATTAAAAGCCACCCGCGTCTGCGACCCAAAAACGGTAGCGTAAAGCGGTCCATAATAGGAGCCCAAACAAACTTCCAGGAATATGGAATTTGAACCAGCGTAATCATGCCGATCCACGTCAGATCAACTCCTTCTTCTTTCATCCAAGCCTGCAAAACGCCAATTGTCAGAAGAAGTGGAAGGCCGCCGGAAAATCCCATTATAAACGCCACCAACATCCGTCGGCTGAAGACGACGTTAATAATGGACTTCCGTATTTCTTTTACCAAAGGATTTCCTCGCGGGGCAGTAAATGAGGCAATTTTTGAAAAGATAAGTTAAATGAGCTCATGTACCAAAACCGAGCGTGATGGAACCCAGAAAATCGACTACTATTTAATGGCCATTCGTGAGTTAATGGATTCTATCATCCAATTTTATTAGACTATTAATCGTTGAAGGTATCACCCCAATTGATCGCAAACAAAATGGAATAGGTTTTTATCTTATCGATATAACTTTCAATATTCAAGCTATGGACGCAATTTCTTAATTCTTGTATCCTTGTCAGGCCCAATGCATCAGATCAATGGGCAGAGCATCCCATTGTCAAAACTAATTGCCCTCGATCTGCTCCGGTGTCACAATTGGACCATATGCTTTTTTCAATACCAAAAGGTCTTCTTTCTGCTTTTTCAATAGCTCAAATAATTTAGCCGGGATGTTTTTTTCTTTGCCGTAGGCCTCAACTTGTAAATCAACACGAGCAACGATATTATCGATATAAAGTGAAAATTGCTTCAGATACAAATCCCGTGGATAGTCTTTGTCGATTCGTTCTTTAAACATTTTTTTTAAATCATCATATTTGGGAATATATCCAATTGGCGTTTCAATCGCATCCACCTCTTTGTGAGCCCTTTTCTCCAGCCATGCCATCCAGGCTTTGACGTCCTTCTTCTCGCCTAGCAGCTTTTTGGAGCTGCCGCCTCGGGCCTCCTCCGTCAAAAAGTAGTTCAGACCCGACAAAATCGGTGCTTTGTCCGGTTCAATTTTGCTGCTGCCGAAGAACTTAAACTGCGCATCCATGTAATCTCCCAAAGCCCCGGGGATAAACGGCGCGTTGGCCCACGGCTGCCTTCGGACTCCGGTGGCACCCACTTCCGTGGCTGTCGCTGCCGATACAATGCAGGCACCGATGACAACTCCTTCCTCAGATGATTTAGCGACCCACACAGGGGGCATCGTGTCGCTGTCTCGACCGCTGTAAGTCACGATGCGGGTTTCAACCCCATCGCCGTTCTCATTCTCTTTGGAATAATTGCCCAGCGAACTGTTGGACAACGTGCAGCGTGAATTGGGATGAGATATGGGGATCTCCTTGCCGTTTTCATCAACCATGCCTCGTTCCCACGGCCCCTGAAAATTAACGCCTTTTTGCGGTGGTGGTTCTTCACCGTTGCCGACCCACTGGGGTACACCGTTTTCATCAATCAACACATTGGACCATATGACTTCCGTGCCCGGATTTCGAAGACATTCCATCAGTTTTGGGTCTCCCTCCCAGTTCACATCTTCCACAATACCGAATATTCCAACCTCGGGATTAATGGATCGAATCGAGCCGTCATCGGCAATCCACATTTGTGCGAGGTCATCGCCCACAAAATGGTCGCCGGCCATGGCAGTGGTCGTTTTCCCGCAACCGCTGGGAGCCGCTCCTACCATCCAGGTAATACGCCCGTCTTTCCCCTCGATTCCAGTAACAAACATGTGCTCGGCTATTTGTTCGCCGTTTAACTCATATACGGCTCGGTCCACCGAGAAGCGATGGTTGCCCTTTTTCATCAACAGTGTATTGCCGGCATAGGTGCAATTAACACTATACGTAGTCAAATGGCTCCGATCCATGAACACCCTGGCGTTAGGCAAATCCTCAGGACGGTTCAATCCCTCACTGTGAATATTGGCATAGAAGTGACCCAGTTTTTCAACCTCTTGATCAAAAGCCGCGTATACATTGCGGTATAATATGTCGGCGCTGTGCATAACATAAGTCGAGCTGGACATTTCAACTGCTGGATTCGATGCAGGCGCACCCACAGGGCCGCGCAAATAAAACCCAACCATCATTATTTTGCCCTTCATAATGCCGACCATTTTTTCCTTTATATCCTCAAGAGCTTCGGCGCGATCTTTGCTGAGAGCCAGCGAGCTGACCTCTTCACCTTTATTGCTGATATAAAAGGTACGATCAATGATGCGGCCCTGCTCCTGCTTAAGATCGTAGTGGATGGTATGTTTGTCCATCGGCAATTTTTTTTCTTCTCCCTTTTTGAGGGATAACTCCCGGACGAATTGCCGGTCTTCTTCGGAACCGCTGTCAATAAACACTGAGTCCGGAACACACATGACGATTGCATTCGCTATTTTTTTCAGAACATCCGCATTGGTTATCGGGCTTAATTTAGCTAAATTTTGTGCGTCCATCTTTTTTTCAAAAACCTGCTGCGCGGCATCAACGGTCTTGATTCCACCCAATTCGGTCACAATATCCATGACATCTTTTATCGGTCCCATAATTATTTCTCCCTTTTTACAGATTTTGGGTAAGGTTTTCCGGTTAGTTTACCACCATAATCAGATAGGGTCAAAATGTAAACAGAACAAATTCAATCTCATGTCGTAAAGGATTTACAATCTTGGATACGTCACGGGTTAGTGCTCGGCAATGATAATATCTTCCAGAGCTCGTTTGGGAACATGGTGAACGTCGGCACCATCTCTCCAATAGCGAATGTTTCCGTCGTCTCCGACCTTTTCCAGAATTACTTCTTCTTTGGGCTTTCCAATCGCAAGCACGAGTAGAATTTTGAATTGTTCGGGGATAGCCAGGATCTCCCTGAGCAGATCTCGGTTGATGGCACCCAACATACATCCAGCCAAACCCTTTTCCCGGGCGCCAAGCAGGATCGACTGGCCGGCGATGCCATGATCGCAGCCCGGATCCTGGCTGATACCCGTATCTCCAAGCATCACAATGTAAGCCGCAGGCCGTTCGCCCTCTTCAGGACCCGACCAATCTTTTAAATAAGCCGCCCATGTCAGACATGAAAAGATCTCCGTGTTCATCCGGGGCTCAACGGAAAGAATGTATTTTAGAGGTTGCAGGTTGGCACCGGAAGCAGACAAGCGCCCTAGATTGACCAATTCTTTCAGGGTGGCAATGTCGACGATATGGTTCTCATGAAAACGCCGGCAACTTCGATTGGCCTTAATTAGGTTTTCAATCATGGTGTTCCTCTCTCTGGCAGTTAAATTTCATATGAGCCGGCATATTCTGCCGAATCCAGATCAACACTTTTTCAAATTCGCCTTTTAGCTCTGTCAACGCCTTACCCCTATGGCTCACAAGGCTTTTCTCTTCCCGGGTCAGCTCAGCAAATGTTTTCTTCAGGGGAGGAAAGAAGAAAATCGGATCATAGCCGAATCCGTTTTCTCCGACCGGAATTTCAGCAATCTCTCCTTCGCAGCGTGCTTCATAGGTGAGTGCCGCGCCGGAGGGAACAGCGATGGATATGACGCACTCAAATGCCGCTTTGCGGTTAGTCTTGCCCTTCATCTCATGCAGCAATTTAGAGCAACGCTGTTTATCAGTGGCATTTTCACCGGCGTAGCGCGCCGAATAAACACCTGGTGCACCTCCGAGGGCTTCAACGACGAGACCGGAATCATCCGCCAGCGCCGGAAGTCCCAACACCTTGGAAACAAGACTCGATTTTTTATAGGCATTGTCATCAAACGTATCGCCGTCCTCCTCCACGGGGGGTAGCGGACCGAAATCCTCCAGATTTTTTATGTGAATGGGAAAACCAGCCAGCAGGCCTTGAATCTCAATTGTTTTCCCCGGATTGCTTGTGGCAATGACCAAAGTCAGTTCATCTTGCATACAGCATCCTCGTCAAACGGTGCTTAAAATTTTTTTAAAAAATTTAATTTACTTGTAGAGTATTTAAATCTGTCAAAAAATCAATAGAAAAATCTTAACCTATCTGCTCCCTGAGTTACTATTGGCGAAATATGGGCCCATAGAATGATAGATCTCATCCTTAGAAAAAGGATGCACTTGATTGCTTTGGGTGAGATTGAAACTAGTGATAAGGGTCGGGGAAAATTTTTAAGACTGACAGGCGTTTGTTGGATTTGCTTGACTTTTTTTTATCAAACTGGTATGACCTCTAGCCAGTTAACCAAACAGGAGGAAAAATGAGCAACTCACACATAGATCGGCTTCTGCGACCGACGCAACATGTTGAAAAAATCCTGGTTAGTTCGATCTTGGATGGAACCTACCCAACCGGCACGGCGCTTCCCAACGAACGTGCTCTGGCCGCACAAATTGGAGTGACTCGCCCGACATTAAGAGAAACATTGCAGCGT
>JASFJP010000028.1:0-15674 GCA_050121225.1 Desulfobacterales bacterium | reverse complement strand
CAAACCCGGTTAAACTGGTCATGACCGGTTATTTTTTGAAATTTAGTCCGACTTATTGTATCAAGGCTGATATTTATTCGCTTTATGCCGGCAGCTTTTACTTTCTTGAGGTTGTCCCTGAGATAGACCCCATTGGTGGTTAGTGACAGGTCCGTGAGGCCTTTCAGTTTGCTGAGTTCCTCTAAAAATGCATATACCCCTTTTCTAACCAAGGGCTCACCGCCCGTAACGCGAACTTTGGTGATGCCGAGCGTTATGGCAATCCGTACAATTCTTAAAATTTCTTCGTAACGTAATATTTCTTCGTGCGCCAACCTCGGGATCCGGTCTTGGGGGACACAATAAATACATTTCAAATTGCAGCGGTCAGTGATTGAAACGCGCAAGTAGTTTAGGTGACGGTTGCATGGGTCTATTAATTTTGGATCAGCCAATTTCAGAATTCCTAATTGCTGATATTAAATTTTTCACAATATTCGGGTATTTCAATTATGGGGGGTCTCTCGTGGCCCACAATTTTCATCACATCCGGCTTGTACTGACTGTCGACTAAGTTATACTGAATAATTTCATCAAAAAATTGGTTCTTTAACTGGATTAATCCCAATCGTTTCTGACGGTTGATAAAGGTCTTTAAAATTGCAAAGGACATTCTCCCCAGGGCTTTGGTGTCCTGATTGCGATGAATGCGACGGTCCAGATCTACCTGGGCGATGACATCCAACCCCCACCTTTCATAAATATCAAGAATCATACTGGTTTCAATACCATAGCCGATAGGAAAGGGTATTTTCTCAAAAATTTCCCTAAAACCGGCATATTCACCCGATAGGGGCTGTATAATTTGAGTCAGTTCCGGGAAAAATAGAGAAAACAACGGCCGTATCACCAACTCCGTGACCCGTCCTCCACCGGTAGGTCTAATTTTATTTTTGCCAATTGAGATCGGCCGATCGTAAAAAGCCTTGGCATATTTAATGTGGTCGTGCAAGAGTAACGGTCCGATGAGTCCATAGGCAAACCGGTGGTGAATGTTTTTTATATCCGCGTCAAGATAAATTATAATGTCGCCTCGGGTAATGTACAGAGCCTTCCAAAGATTTTCACCTTTGCCTTTGAATTTTTCGAGACGGGGAAGAATATCGTTGGCATCATGAACATCCGCGCCGAAAGATTTGGCAATTTCGGCTGTATTGTCAGTCGATCCTGAGTCTATCACCACAAGCTCATCAATAAGCGGATAACGTGTCATGAGCTCGGATTTCATGATAATGATTTCTTTGGCAATTGTTTTTTCTTCGTTCAGCGTCGGTAGGCAAAGCGAAATCGTAACATTTCTCTGTTGCTTGACATCGACCAGCTGGTTTAGATCGCTGAACGCAGAATGGTGAAATGTATTTTTATCAAGCC
The DNA here is from genome assembly GCA_050121225.1 of Desulfobacterales bacterium. GTDB lineage: Bacteria > Desulfobacterota > Desulfobacteria > Desulfobacterales > JAFDCJ01 > JAFDCJ01. Next base: position 14,264 of record JASFJP010000028.1, on the reverse strand, counting down.
AATTGGTGTTCATCGCATACCCCGTGGTCTATAGACTTTAAGACGCCGATGACCTGGGCAATTCCCTTAAACATAGGTTCAATTTCCGCGGTAGCGTTCACCGCATAATAGTTCTCCCCGTGGGTGATTCCCAGGGTTACCGTTGGAATTTTTCGCGACAGGAATATGGACAGTGCCGATTCGGTTGATTTGCTGATCGGTTTGATACCGAGGGAATGCAGAACGGATGCTGCACTTTTTACCAGAGGATGATTGAATTTTAGCCTCGATGCTCTCAGATTACTAATGGTTTTTATATTGAGATCGACTTCATTCTCATGACCGATTCCATCCACGATATCCTTTATGTCTCTGTATATGGATTTTACCATTTTATAGGAATCACTTCGAATTTCAAAGCCCATGTTTGCATCGTGAGCGATCTTACCGTGATTCGCGCCTCCGGATATTTTACCGATGACAATTTGTGAACGCGGTCTCTGGGATAAACGCAGGTTCATGATTTCATTTATAATTTCATTCAAGATAAGAATCGCGTTCACGGGGTATTTAAACTTGCCCCCCTTATTTTCAGAGATACTGCATTCAATTTCACCCCGTATCATTCCATCCGAAAAATAGTTAAGCCTCCCGAGTTCAACCCCTTCAATGCAGATTCCGCCTCTAATCGGGGTCGACCAGGTTTTTAGGAGATGGCGCACTCCTCGTAAATTACCCTTCCCGATAGATTGAATAACGCCGGCCAACACGATATCGGACTCAAAGCCCAATTCCAGGCGCTGTAAAATGATTGGTAACGATAACATAACTCCCACACCGAGCGAGTTATCCAAAATGCCCGGTCCGGTGATCGTGTCCTTTTTGATGGTGTAGTTGTGGACGATATCTCTATCAAAAAATGTATCCAAGTGGGCGACGACGAAAATGGGGGGTTTCTCAGGCGATGCTCCGCGAATAATTCCGATGGGATTGCGATAGCCGTCAGTGGTGACTTCATCGACTCCAAATTCTGCCATTCTCTCCATAAAAACCATGCTGCGCCGCTTTTCTTTAAACGTAGGCGCCGGGGTTTGTCCGATTAAAACGATGTTGGTGATAATCATATCGCGCATCGCTTTAATTTCATCGACCATGTCAGGTAGATTCTGGAGGAAATCGTCCATAAGGTTTTTCCGAACTATTTTGGTTTCTCCGTGATTCGTAAACCATCAAGATAGGCAGTAGACGTATTCTTTGGAAATGATCTCGTATCCGGATTGCAGAAAGCTGATAAATCAAAATGTGCATTCAGTTCTGTTTCTGCACAATCCTAAATGGGGTATAAACGGTTAAATCTATATCAGAAATTTTTAAAAAAGCAATATTTCTCTGAATTTGGCTTGGATCTGGTAGTTTGTAAATATGCGCAAGAGTGCAACACTCCGTCACCATATTTTAAAAAGTGGTGACAGCAAATCATTCAACACGTATTTCAATTTAATTTTTCTTATTCGCGTAATACTGAACTATCGCTTCGCAGAGACCTGGGATGGTATATGCATCCGCTACGATATGAATTTTGAACCCCATTTCCTTGGCGGTGTCGGCGGTTATCGGGCCAATGCTGGCGATGGTGACATCTTGGATTAGTTTGTCAAAATCATTTGCCGGGAGAAGGGACTTGAAATTTTTAACGGTGGATGAACTTGTGAAGGTAATCAGGTCGATGGAATGCTCCTCGAGGTGCTTGATGAGCTTGTCGGTGTTGCCTTGGTCTTTTTGGGTAAGATAAGCTGTTACCTCATCTACCTCTGCGCCCATTTTGCGCAGCTGCTCCGGTAAAATCGGACGTGCTTCTTTGGCCCGGGGGAGCAATATTTTTTTCCTATTTAACGCCACTTTCTTGAATGCGTCCACCACGGCTTCGGCCCGATAGGTATCAGGGATAATGTCGCTTTTTAGTCCGAAATTACCGAGTTTTTCAGCCGTTACCGGCCCAATGGCGGCGATGCGCAGGTGGTGCAGAGCGCGGACGTCTTTTCCGATGGCAAAAAGGCGGTCAAAGAAAAATTTAACTCCATTGACACTGGTGAAGACGATCCAGTCGTAATCGACCAGGCGGGCTATGGCCTGATTAAGAGGACGAATGTCGTCGGGAGGAGTCACTTTGATGGTTGGGAATTCCAGGCATTCAGCTCCCAAGTCGCTCAGTTGCTTGATCATATCGCTGGCCTGTGCGCGCGCGCGTGTGACCACAATCCTTTTTCCGAGTAAGGGGCGGTTTTCGAACCATTTTAGCAGAGGCCTCAAACTAACGACCTCGCCGACGGTAATGATGGCGGGAGATTTAAGCCCGACCTCTTTGACCCGGTTTGAAATGTTATCCAGTGTGCCGGTGACCGTTTGCTGATTAGGGGTGGTGCCCCAACGAATTACCGCAACCGGTGTTTCGGGTAATTTGCCGTTGGCGATCAGTTTCTGGGTGATATCCGGCAAATTTTTTACCCCCATAAAAAATACTAAAGTGCCGATTCCTTTGGCCAGTGATTCCCAGTCAATGCTGGATTCATCTTTGTAAGGATCTTCGTGTCCGGTGACAAAGGCGACGGTGGAGGTCAGTTTACGATGAGTTAAGGGTATACCGGCATAAGCGGCGGCGGCCACCGCGGAGGTAACCCCGGGTACTACCTCGAAAGGGATTCCTTTCTTAACTAAAACCTCCGCTTCTTCTCCGCCTCGTCCAAAGATGAACGGATCTCCGCCTTTTAAACGGCAGACGATGGAGCCTGTTTTGGCTTTTTCGATTATAAGCGCATTGATTTCATCCTGGGACAAGGTATGATCACCGCCTTTTTTCCCGACATAGATCAATTCAGCGCTTTTTGAGGCGTGTTTTAAGAGGGCAGGAGAGGCCAGATAATCATAAATGATGATATCGGCGTTTTGGATGCACTCTTGGCCTTTGACTGTAATTAAACCCGGATCTCCGGGGCCGGCTCCTACCAGATATACATTAGCGGTCTTCATCATCAGGCTTCCGTAGATTGCAATTTTTCCAATATTTTATCGACCCCCATGGATAGGAGTTGTTCAGCTAGGGTGGTTCCCACGGTTTCAGTTTTATCGGCAGGACCGGAAAGACGCTTTTTGACTATTTGCGATCCATCAATTTCCGCCACCAGACCGATTAGGGTATATGTGTTCTCCTTGATATTGCCGTGGCCGGCAATCGGCACCTGACAGCTGCCCCCCAGGCGGTTTAGAAAAGCACGCTCTCCCAATACGATAGCCCGGGTAGCAGCGTGATTGAGTGCTTTTACCAAAGGTTCGATTCGAGGATCATTTTCCCGAATTTCTATACAGAGGGCACCCTGACCGACGGCTGGAAGCATAATTTCTAAATCCAAATATTCCGTGATCCGATCCTCAAGATTGAGACGTTTCACGCCGGCGGCGGCCAGCACGATGGATTCGAGGTTTTCGGTTTCCATTTTTCTCAGCCGGGTATCGAGGTTGCCCCTCAGTGGCCTGATTTTGATGTCCGGCCGCAGATGACGAATCTGGGCCGAGCGGCGCAAACTGCTGGTTCCAATGTAGCTGCCGCTGCTTAATTCAGAAAAAGGACGATGGTTTTTGGATATCAGAACATCCGCTGGAATTTCACGCTCGGGGACCGCACCGATGCACAATCCTTGCGGTATCTCCGCCGGCATATCCTTCATGCTGTGAACGGCGATATCGATTCGGCAATCCAGCAAGGCTTCCTCAATTTCTTTTACAAAAAGCCCCTTGCCACCAACTTTGGCAAGGGGCACATCGAGGATTTTATCACCTTTTGTCTTTATAATTGCAAGTTCAGTGTTCTGCTGTGGAAATTTTTGGTTTAATGCCGCTTTGACCCAGTTGGCCTGCCAGAGTGCAAGTTTGCTGCCCCGGGTCCCGATTTTTATAGGAGTCTTCGTCAATGGCTGCACCCGGCGCAGCTGGTTGCCGCACAGCTCCCGCAGGATGATCCGGCGGATTGGGATACGGTTTGGCCGCCGCTTCCTTTACTGACAAATCCACAGGCCGACATCATTTTTTTAACCTTTTTGCTATGGCATGCACAGCATTCTGGTTTATCATTTCCAAAAATCAGACATTCAAAACATTCACCGCAATTTTCACACTGATATTCATAAATAGGCATAAACTTGGCTCCTCATTGACTATATCTTAAAAAATAATCATCAAGCATTTTAATATCAAGATCTCAAGACGGATCCAAATGCTCGATAACACCGGCTGCGATCAGGGGGATCAAGATTTCATGGTGCCCGACGAGATTCACTCCCCGTCCGCCTCGGGAAGTGGGTCGGGTAACCACATTGGTCAAGGGACGATAATGCTTGATGAAGTCCAGGTTGACCGTTGTAAAATCATTTAATGTATTACCCAGATTGCGCACCAGGGTAATGGCTTTCAAAAATATTTCGGGCAAGATAACCGCGGATCCGACATTTAGGTAAACCCCTTTTTGGAGGGTAGCGACCATGGCCGCAAAAAACCGAAAATCCCGATGTGTGGCAGCACCCGCCTTACGCGGATCAAATCCGGGATGCATATGGATAATATCCGTACCGAAGGCGACATGAACAGTTACCGGGATTCCCAGACGGGCCCCTGTCGCCAGAATGCTTTCGTTCATTAAGGGCAGCTGTTTGTCAATGATCGCCCGGCCGACGGCTGCGCCGAGGCCGGTGTCTTCTTTTTCGGCGGCAGTAATGGCATCGCCTAAAAAAGCACAGGTCTCTTGGGCCATACCGAAAGAACCTTCATCCAAAGTGGCGGCGACATCTTCCGAAGTCCGGCCGATCATGGCGACTTCGACATCATGGATGATCCCCGCTCCGTTCATCGCCACACCTGTGATAATCCCACGCTTCATTAGATCAATGACGATTGGGTTTAAACCGACTTTTATGACATGGGCTCCCATACCGAATAGCACGGTTCGTTTATTTTGATACGCCTTAACAATAGCCGCTATGACGTCTTTCAACTGACGACCCGCCAGAATATCGGGCAAATTATCGAGAAACATCCGGTAGGATGACCCTTTACGCCAGGTCTTTGCAAAATGACTGTAACTCACTTTGCTTTCTCTGTCGGCCAACGAATAGGTGGTTACCCCGCTCAGTTCGATTGGTTTAAGTTTTTGGGACATAATAATTCCCTTTGGCTATCGCTCAATTATCTTTGAATTCTTGCGGAAACAGTTTCCTTTCAACCAGATCGCATAGGATGTGGCTCAGGGTGATGTGGGCCTCCTGAATTCTGGCGGTTGTTTCTGAGGCCACCGAAAACAACAGATCGGTGTTGGCAGCCAGTTCGCCGCCCCGGCCCGTCATTCCGATGGTGGACATATTGTTTTGTTTGGCGGTCTTGATGGCCTTGATAACATTCGGGGAGTTGCCGCTGGTGCTGATAGCCCAGGCAATATCGCCGGGATTGCCGAGGGCATTTATCTGCTTGGAAAAAACATCGTCAAAATGATAATCATTAGCGATGCTGGTCAAAATGGACGTATCCGTGGTTAGAGCGATCGCCGCCAGAGGCGGCCGTTCAATTTGAAACCGGTTCACGAATTCGGCGGCCAAATGTTGGGCATCTGCTGCACTGCCGCCGTTGCCGAAGATAAGTATTTTGCACCCCGAAGATAGGCAAGCGGTGAGCATATCCGCTGCTTGGATAATTTTGTCAATGCTATTCTCAATAAACTGGCGTTTAACGCTGAGGGTAGTTTCCAAGATGGTAAGGATTATGTCATGCATTGAGAGACCTTTTTTTAGGTTGTGAATTTTTTTTGGGCTTTGTCCGTGGAGATAAATCTAACCTCAAATCTAACATTGAAAGTCTGGTCCTGGGCCAGGATTCTCTACTTACGTATCTTGATTATCGATGTAGCTATTTGTTTTTTCGATATATTCGGTTGTATCGCGGCCAAGTCGTTTTGCTTTTTTAAATTCCATCAAAGCTTCCTTAAATCGTTTTTGATGGTAATAAAGCCGACCGAGACGATAGCGGAAAAGGCTGTTTTCGGGTGAGAGTTCTACACTTTCACGACAAAACATCAATGCTATTTCCGAATTCTCGTTTCTCTTGTCATAAAGGGAGCCCAAGGCGGACATTGAAGCCGCGTCACATGGGTTGTATTTGATGGACTTTTCATACGCCGATATGGCGTCATCCGTTCTGTCGCTGACCGCATAACAGTCCCCCAAATAGCGGTAAACCGCAACAGACTCTGGTTCGATTTTAGCCGCCCGTTCGAGAAAAACCGTTGCTTGTTCGCTATTTCCCATTTCCAGATAGAGTTTTCCCGTTTGAAAGGCCACCTCATAAATATCGCTGTTGATATCATGGGCTTTGAGAAAAAAATCCAGGGCCTTTTCGCGTTCACCCGTTAACATTTTCACAAGACCCAGATTGTATAGAGTCATGTACTCATTTTTATCAATGTCGATAGCTTTGCAAAATTCCTCTGCGGCCTGTTCATAGTTGCCCGCTATACCGTAGCATACGCCCAAGCTATTGCGGACATTTACGTTCGACGAATTGATCAGCAGCGCCTTTTTAAATTCTGCGATGGTTCCTTGGATATCACCTTTTTCGTAGAGCTTGTCTCCGGAGATGTTGAGACTTACATCGTCAAAAATGACAGCGCTGTTGGGACCAAAAAAACTTGCATGATCAAGGGCTTTGTAGGCATTCTCGAGGATCTCTTCTTTTTTATAGGTAAGCGTTGGAAAGGCTGAGACACCAATGGTGACCGTTTTTTGGGTCTGTTTAGAAAAATATTTTTGCAGTTTTTTGGCAATTTGAAGAATTTCTGATCCGCTTTTCTCCGCAAAAAAGCTTCCAAGCGCATCCGGATTTACGAGTCCCCACAATCCATTGCCATTTTGACATATCTTGTCCAGAATTTTAGCAATTTGGATTTGATGATCGAATACTTGTGGATTTTTAGAACTATTATTTTCTATGATCTCCTGATCCAGCCGAATAATCATCGCACCAAATTGGGAGACCATATCCAGGTGAAGCATGGCATGTTCGATGAACCGGTTGTCTACAAGCATATCCGGAAACACGGTTTTCATTCTGTCATGAGCAACTGAAATTTTCTTGGGTTTTACGTCTGCTATTCGCCTTGGGTCTGTCCTTGAGAACAAAAAGTGTCGTGTAGATCCGCGGCTTTGGAACAGTAGTTTGTCGTTACTGGTTCTGGTCATCATGACGCACTCATCAGAATATGTTCAAATGCCGACTGAATAATGGGGATATCAGCCTCCAGCAGTGTGCGTGGATCGATGATAAATGAATCGTGCTCAATGCGCCCGATAATCGGGGGGGAATTTTGTCGCATATTTAGCTCCAATCTATTGGCCGACATCCCATTTATACGAATTTTCAGACAGTTAGTGGGCAATTTTAAAAGCGGCAAGGCCCCGCCGCCCGCTTTTGAGAAGTCCTCGATGATATCGATTTGAAGCTTAGAACTATTGATTTTTTGGAGACGTTCACAAAGATCCGAAGCCTTTTTCTCGATCTCGGTTTTCTTCAACGTCAACATTCGCAGGGTGGGAATCATACGCACGGCTTTTTCTTCATCACGGTAAAGACGCAGAGTGCTTTCAAGCGCTGCCAGTGTCATTTTGTCGATGCGCAGGGCCCGAGTGAGAGGGTTTTGCTTGATTTTATCGAGTATTTTTTTCTTTCCAACGATGAGCCCTGCCTGAGGCCCTCCAAGCAGTTTATCCCCGCTGAAAGTAACCACATCGGCTCCCGTCGCGACCGATTCCTGTATGGTCGGCTCTTTCCAAGGGCCGTATTTGGAAAAATCGATGAACGTACCGCTACCAAGATCTTCCATAACCGGAATGGTGTGTTTGCCGCCCAGTTCAACGAGTTCCTGTAATGAGATTTCGGCCGTAAATCCGATGATACTGTAATTGCTGCGATGCACTTTCAGCAAAAGAGCCGTATTTTCATCAATAGCATGTTCGTAGTCTCTTAAGTGAGTGCGGTTGGTGGTGCCGACCTCCTTCAAAAGTCCTCCGCTTTTCTGCATCACGTCCGGGATCCTGAACGAGCCCCCGATTTCCACAAGTTCACCCCGTGAGACAATCACGTTCTTATTTTTGGCAATTGTTTCTATGCAAAGCAAAACCGCTCCGGCATTGTTATTGACCACCATAGCGGATTCGGCGCCGCTGATGTCACAAAGAATTTCTTCAACCGGGCTGTATCGTGAACCCCGCTTCCCGGCGGATAGGTCATATTCGAGATTTGAATAGCGACTTGAAATGCTTGCAACGTTGTTGACAACGTCCTGTGCCAGCAGCGATCGTCCCAGATTGGTGTGCACCACCACACCCGTCGCATTAACAAGGTTTTTCAAATTGGGTGTCATCGCATGGCACACTTCGGCCTCAACCATTTCCATAATGCGAGGATCCTCCAGGCTTTCTGCCTGTATTTCTAAATCGACGGAAAGGATGCGTTTCCTCAATGTTTCCAGAATCTTGCGTATGGAGTTTACCAACACCGCTTGGGGTATATCTTCAAAAATCGATTCCTTCTTGGTGAGCTCCAAGATGTGGTCCACTCCAGGTAACCTTCGGACCATTTTTTGCTGATCAGCGGTTAGCTTCATATTATCGATTTTCTACCTATTGTTGCATCAGGGCTTGCTCCAGTGCAGAATCAAAAACCTGAATCGGGACTAGATCAACGATATCAGGGAATCTTTCCACCGACAACCCGATAGCCTCAAGTCTTGCAGCCAGCGTACTGGTCTCCAGACGCTCCAACTCCAAACCTGCATGAAATTGAGACATGAGCAGGTCTGCCAAATATACAAGGTGCACCAGGTCATGGTATTGGCCTGAATTTTGGGGCCGGTGATGATAGCGGATGGTTTCAACTAAGGATTCAGGAAAGAACCATTTTTGAGCAAGCTCAGATCCGACTCCCGTATGGTCGACTCCAAGAATCCTTTTCTCAGCTTCAGTAAAGTTATTTCCTTCTTCAAACAGCTGCCTGTAGAAAAGCGGATAGGCCGAAGCAATGTGCTGGTCCAACACCACTTTGCCGATATCGTGTAGAAGCCCGGCAGTATAGGCCAGCCCAGGTTTTGCTTTTCCGGTCAAATTCGCCAATTTTTCAGATATTATCGCTGTGCCGATGGCATGATGATATAGGCCACCTTTGCATAAAGAATACCCAGCGCTTGAGTACGTGAAGAGGTTTTCGACTGACGCTGAAATTACAAGTTTGACCAAAAGCTTCATCCCCAAAAAGACCAGGGCATGATCCAGGGTTTCGATTTTATTCTTGCCGGAATACATTACGGAGTTGCATAGCTTCAAAGTTCGGGCACTGATGACCTGGTCTTTTCGAATTTCTTCAGTCAGTTGCGCTATTTCATATTCTTCGTCATCGATCAGTCTCAAAATTTTGAGCGCTACCTGAGGAATAGGCTGTAACTCATTCATGGCCTGACCGACTTCTTCGGGGGTGGGGACGTGAATTTCGTGCTCTGATGAAAGCTTGGAGATCCCAGTCGGATCGATGCGACATTGCCAGTCCTTAAGATTGAGACGTAAACAGCAGGTAAGAAATCCACCGGTTTCCGATTTTATGATCTGAATTCCTTCTTTGTTGAGATAGTTCATTACGATTTCTGCAGTACGACCCCCAATATTCAGCTGGAGATCGCGGCTTTCAACGGGACCTACCAAAGCTCCGCCGGCAATAGTTGCTTTCAATCTTTTTTTCTCAGCCCCGGCGGTGTAGAGGGAACTAAGAAAAAGGGGAAGTCCGCTAGATGCATATTTTTCGGGCTGAAAGGTGCTGGTCGGCGAAACCGGCTCTGGCAACAGCAAATGACTCAAGCCACCCACCTTTGCCTCTTCATCGTAAAGGGCAACTCCTATGCAAGTTCCGAGATATGCTTCAAGGAGTATCGGCGTTTGGTGATCGACATAATAACTGCCTGCACCGACATGATAACGCTTTTCATTAGCCATAGGCACCTATAGTATTTATCCGTAAATATTACAAAAAAATTTCTATACATGGGATGTTCGATTATTTCAACAGATTTCTTGAGGGACCGACCGGGTTCGAGGAGAAAAAATTCTTTATGAAATCTGAAATTTAATATAAAAAGAGTTCAATAAAAAAATTAGTCTGACCCTTTTTCGGGAAACATTAACCTCAAATTCTGTAAACAAGAAAATCCAATTCAGATCGGGATTATTTCGAGAGGGTGAATGCATGAAAAGTCTTCTGGTGACTGGCGGGAGTGGTTTTATCGGAACCAATTTTATCCGCTACCTGCTAAATGAGTCCGATTTTAACGGGTGCATTGTCAATGTGGATAAATTAACATATGCCGGTAATCCCGATAACCTCGTAGATATTGAAAAATCTAATCCTGGGCGTTATGTCTTTTTAAAAGCAGACATAAGTGAACGTGACGCCATGGCGCAGGTTTTTTCGACCTATGATATCGATGCGGTTTGCCATTTTGCTGCAGAATCCCATGTAGATCGGTCAATTGTTGCTCCGGGTGACTTTATCAAAACCAATATCAACGGGACATTCAATCTGCTTGAGATGGCGCGCCGCAATTTGGACCGCCTTCATCTCTTTCACCATGTGAGCACTGATGAAGTATTCGGTTCCTTGGGGCCTGGCGGCTATTTCACTGAGGAAACGCCGTACAAACCCAACAGCCCGTATTCGGCCTCCAAGGCTGCCTCCGATCATCTCGTCAGGGCTTACAGCAAAACATACTCGCTTCCTGTTACAATATCCAATTGCTCAAATAACTATGGACCTTACCAATTCCCGGAAAAATTGATCCCCCTGATGATATTAAATGCATTAGCCGATAAACCTCTCCCGGTGTATGGCGATGGGAGCAACATCAGAGATTGGTTGTATGTTGACGATCACTGTCGCGCGGTATGGGAAATAATGAAAAGAGGAAAGCGAGGACAGACATACAATATCGGTGGTCGGTGTGAAATTGCCAACATCAACACCGTAAAAATGATTTGCGACGTGCTCGACGAGATGACGCCCAGGGCGACAAAATCGTCCCGTCAGGATTTGATTACATTTGTTAAGGACCGACCCGGTCACGATTTGAGATATGCGATAGATTGCAGCAAGTTGGAGAAGGAAATGGGATGGACTCCGCTTGAGTCCTTTGAGACAGGGTTAAGAAAAACGATTCAATGGTACCTGGATAATCCGAAATGGCTACAACGGGTGAAAAGCGGAGACTATAGGGAATGGATAAGACAACATTACCAGGAGGTATAAAGTCCGAGATCATAAACCCTCTAATCCTAAACTCAAGACGTCCGTTGTTTTCCCGCTGACGTCCATGTTGAGATATTCTCTATGAAACAAGCAAAAGATTTCATCATTTTCCCTTTAGATTTGCCGTCTGTAGAAGAAGCAAAACGATATGTGGGACTGCTGGCGAATCACGTAGGTTTGTTCAAGGTCGGTCTTGAACTGTTTGTCCGATCCGGTCCTGAAATTGTCCGGTTTATTAACTCTACAGGGGCGGCCAAGGTATTTTTGGATTTGAAACTGCATGATATCCCGGCGACCGTATCTGGCGCCATGTCCAGTATTGCCGATCTCGGAGTAACCTTCGCCACCGTTCATTGCGGTGAAACCAGCAGGATGCTTGAGGCTGCGGTGGCCGGCGGCCAGGGGAGGGTTCGTGTTCTTGGCGTTACTGTGCTGACCAGTGTCTCTGCAAGCGATGTAAAGGCAGCAGGATATCGAACAGAATTTTTCTCGGACTTGACCCGGCTCGTTTTAAAGAAAGCCGAAACGGCCAGAGAGGCCGGATGTGATGGGGTCGTTTGTTCCGGTCTCGAAGCGCGCATGATCAAAGATCATTTAGGGGGCGAGTTTATAACTGTAACGCCTGGGATTCGTCCGCTGTGGCCTTCGCGTGCTAAGGACGATCAGCGACGGGTAACAACACCCGCTCAAGCCGTCCAAAATGGCTCAGACTATCTTGTGATCGGAAGACCCATAAGGGATGCCGACCGCCCCGAAGAAGCGGCTGCGCGGATTGCAGAAGAAATTGCTAAGGTTATTTAGGCTACGTGGTTATCTTAAAAGCTCACGTAAGTGACGTCAACGCCTATTCTAAGAGACGTCACTTGGGCTTTGTAGATAACCAAATTAGGCTATTGATTGAAAAACATTTACCTCTATCTAGAAAATATTAAAGAACCGGTGTATTGTCAGAGCCGCAATTACGGCCCCCAGTATAAGGGCGAGAATCAATTGATCCGAACTAAACCTTTTCATGTTGATCGCGAGCCATGTATTCTAAATTGCCTAAATTTTGCGCTTAAATCTATTTAGAGTCCGAAATCCTAACCCCCAATTGCCCATTGCAAATCTATTCTTTGTCTAGTCCAAAGGCTGAATGCAGCACACGTACTGCAAGCTCGGTATATTTCTCTTCGATGATACAGGATATTCTGATTTCCGAAGTGCTGATTAGCAGGATGTTAATATTTTCCGAGGCCAAAGCTGTAAACATTTTGGATGCTACCCCCGAATGATCTTTCATTCCGACGCCGATTACGGAAACTTTGGCAATATCTTCATCGCTATAGATATTTTCGGCTCCGATTTCCCGCGCCACCTTTTGTTGGATTTCCATGGCTTTGGTATAATTTGCTTTAAGCACCGTGAAGGTCAGATCGGTCTGTCCCCCCGGCCGGGTGTTTTGAATAATCATATCTACGACAATTCCGGCCTCCGCCATGGGTGTAAATATCTTTGCGGCAATTCCCGGCTGGTCCGGAACTTTTTTCAACGTAATCCGCGCCTGGTTTTTATCATGGGTCACCCCGGATACAACCAAACGTTCCATACCGGAATTTTCATTGACTACCATAGTTCCCTCCTCTTCATTGAACGATGATCTGACGTGCACAGGGATATTGAATTTTTTTGCGAAACCGACTGAACGGATCTGCAGCACTTTAGCTCCCAGGCTCGCCATATTTAGCATTTCATCGTATGAAATAACGGAAAGCTTTCTGGCTTTATCGCAGATGTTGGGGTCAGCCGTATATATACCATCCACGTCCGTATAAATTTCACAGACATCTGCGTTGAGGGCTGCCGCAATGGCCACTGCGGATGTATCCGATCCCCCTCGTCCCAAAGTGGTGATGTTACCGTCCGGATCACATCCCTGGAATCCTGCTACGACAACGATGTGGCGGTTTTGGAGGAGTTTCTGGATTCTATCAGCTTTGATATCAAGGATGCGGGCATTACCATGGCATTGATCGGTAAGTACTTCCGCTTGATGTCCCAGCAGGGACTGGGCCGGGTAGCCCATAGACTTGAGCATCATAGCGAGCAAGGCCGATGTCGTTTGTTCGCCGGTTGCAAGCAGAACATCAAGTTCCCGATTATCCGGGGATTCGGCCGCTTGGTTGGCCATGTCAATTAAATTGTCGGTGATGCCGGCCATGGCGGACAGGATGACCACCACTGCGTTTTCTTGGTCAAACGTTTTGGCTACCCGATAGGCAACGTTTCGGATACGTTCAATATTCGCTACGGACGTTCCTCCAAATTTTTGAACAATTAAACTCATTTTTCCCCTACAATTATCCCTTTGACCGTTTTGTCGTTATCTTTCATTTTTTTTCGGTAGCTAAATTCAGCTTCTTCTAAAGCGAACGCCGGTTATTTGCGGTTCAAAGGCTTTTATCAAATTAACGCCGGCATGTCCATATGCAATTAGGCGGATGCCGCGGCATTCATCATCAATAATTTTGAATTCAATGGCCAGGTGTTCGTCTAGGGCGTCGGCAGCGAGTTTATGCGCCCATTCGATCGCCACAACCCCTTGTCCTTCGATTAAAGCGCCCAATCCGATATCTTCAATGTCGGAATCCTTGTCCAGACGATAAAGATCTACATGATACAATGGCAGGCGGCCGGGATATTCATTGATCAAGGTAAACGTTGGGCTAGTGATATAATATTCTTCTGGGACGTCGAGGCCTCGCGCCAGACCTTGGACAAATGCAGTTTTACCGCTGCCAAGATCTCCATTTAACGCCAAAATCGTAGCGGCATCAATTCGTTCACCGATTGTTTGCCCCAGCGCATGGGTTTCTTGCGGAGAATTGGTGAATATTTTGAGTTGCTTGCTAAGCATAATTCGTTTG
>JASFJP010000027.1:0-15694 GCA_050121225.1 Desulfobacterales bacterium | reverse complement strand
AGATCGGCGGGATTTTGGTAAGAACCGCGGTTGACGGTATTTTCAGCCGGCAGATCATGCCATTGTTTGCAGGCAACCTGGCACCCTCGGCAAGCGGTGCACAGCGTTGTATCAACTAAAAAGGATTTACTCATCTCGATCACCTCCTTTTAGACTTTGGCTACATTGACCATAAAGGCTTTGGTTTCAGGGATTCGGGTGTTGGGGTCACCGGTTGCCGGTGTGAGCAGATTGGCGCTCTCCTCCAAGGTGCCGGTCGGCATCCGCCACCCGTAATGCCAGGGGATGCCTACCTGATGAACCACCGCGCCACCGATCTTAAACGGTTGCAGCCGTTTGGTCACGACAGCCGTGGCTTCAAGAGCACCGCGCGGTGAAGACACCTTGACGCGCTCACCGTTTTTAATCCCCTTTAATTTGCCCAGCTCTTCGCTCATTTCCACAAACACCTGGGGCTGCATCTCCAGCAGCCAAGGCTGCCAGCGGGTCATCACCCCCGTCTGCCAATGCTCGACCACGCGGTAGGTGGTGGCCACATATGGATATCGTGGATCACAGGTGGCCCACTCATCGGCTTTGGTCCCGTAAATCGGTGCCGTGGGATTGATACGTTGCGCGTTCATGAGGTTCTTTTCGATCGGACACTCCAGCGGCTCGTAGTGCTCAGGAAATGGGCCGTCGGCCCGGCCGGGACCGAAGATCTGGCCGTGTCCGTGTTTGCGCATGATAAACGCGTACTTGGCATCCTGGCGCATGGACCCGTCCGGATTTTGCATCGGGTACCAGCCGCCATCGGGCACATCACCGACCCATTTTTTCGAAGTATACTTGCCGTCGGCGGTATCGCCGGCGAATTGAATGACCGGGTGTTCCTTGTCCCAGGGTTGTCCTTTGAGATCCACCGAGGCGCGGTTGTAAATAATTCGGCGGTTCACCGGCCAGCACCAGGAAAATTCCGGGTACAGCCCAATGTTGTTGGGTGCATCCTTTTGGCCGCGTCGGGCCGCCATGTTCCCCTTTTCAGTATAACTGTTACAATAGAGCCAATTGCCGGATGAGGTCGAACCGTCGGCCTGAAGGAATGCAAAACTCGGCACCAGTGTGCCTTTTTTGTAAGTTTTGTCTTTGATGGTGACGTCTTTTAAAAAGTAACCGTTAATTTCTTTGGCCACCTTGTGCGGGTCGTACTCGCCGTTGGTCAGATAGTCCCATTTGAGATTGACAATCGGTTCGTTCAATTTGCCGCCTTTTTTGTATTCGGTCCTGATTCGATTGCCAAGCTCCATGATAATCTGTCCGTCCGGCAGACTGTTTCCCAGTGGTTTAGGCCCCTGATAGCGCCATTGGCTCCAGCGGCCGCTGTTGGTAATGCTGCCTTCCTTTTCAACCGATGCGGCAGCCGGCAGAAAAAAGACCTCCGTTTTGATCTGGGTGGGATCCATGCCCGGTCCTTTCCAGAAGGAGCCGGTTTCGTTGTCAAACAAATTGGCATTGACCATCCAGTCCAATTTGGCAAATGCCTTGCGATTTTTGCCGGCATTGGCACCGCTGCAGGCCGGATTTTGACCCCAGGCAAAAAATCCCTTGAAAGTCCCTTTGTACATTTCATCAAACAGGGATAACCAGGAGTAATCTTTACCATCATCCACTTTGGGCAGCCAATCGTAGCCAAAATTGTTTGATTGAGTTGCTTTATCGCCGAAAAACGATTTCAGCATACTGACCGAATACTTGGGATAATTTTGCCACCAATTGGCGCTTAGTGGATCGTTGCTCTTGGGCGTCCATTTCTTGTTGTATTCCGCTAGGGAGACGTTCGACGCCCTTGGTGTTTTCAAATAGCCGGGCCAGATGTGCCACAATAGACAGTGATCGGTAGACCCTTGCACATTGGATTCACCGCGCAGCGCATTCACTCCGCCGCCGGCAACTCCCATGTTGCCCAAAAGCAGCTGAATCATTGCCATGGTGCGGATATTTTGCACACCCACGGTGTGTTGAGTCCAACCCATCGCATACATGATCGTTCCGGCTTTGCCTCTGGCTCCGGTAGCAGCATAGGTTTTGTAAATTTCTAATAAACTTTCTTTGGGTGTTCCCGTGATATCGGAAACCAGCTCGGGTGTATAGCGAGCAAAATGTTTCTTCAACAGCTGAAACACGCTGCGTTTATCTTTTAACGTCCGATCCATTTTCGGAACACCCTTGGCATCCATTTCAAATGCCCATTTGCTTTTATCGTATTTTCGGGTGTCAGCGTTATAGCCGGAAAACAGACCGTCTTTGAAATCGTAGGCTGAGCCCACAATAAAGGGTGCATTGGTGTACCAGGCGATGTATTCTTCGTGGTACAGATTGTTGTCCAGAATGTATTTGATCATTCCCCCCAAAAACGCGATGTCCGTTCCCGATCGTATCGGCGCATAGATATCTGCCTTGGAGGAAGTTCGGGTGAATCGAGGATCAACACTGATAAGCTGGGCACCTTTTTGCTGGGCCTCGGTGACATATTTGAACGAGATGGGGTGGTTTTCGGCAGCATTGCTGCCCATGATAAGTATGCAATCACTGTTTTTGATATCAATCCAGTGATTGGTCATCGCGCCGCGACCGAACGACTCTGCCAGAGCCGCAACAGTGGCGCTATGTCAGATACGGGCCTGATGTTCGATGTAAGTGATGCCGATGGCCCTCATCAGCGCCTGGTAAATCCAGCACTCCTCGTTGTCCATGGCCGCGCTTCCCACCGAGGCGATGCCTGCGGTGCGATTAACGACCTGGCCTTTGGCGTTGGTGGCCTCGAAGCTGGCGTCTCGTGTGGCTTTGACTCTTTTAGCAATTTCAGTCAGTGCCCACTCCCAGGATACCTTTTGCCACTCTTTGGAATTTGGCGCGCGGTACATCGGCTCAGTGACCCGACCGTCGTTTTCCACCAGCTGGGATAGGGCAGCGCCTTTTGAACACAGCGAGCCGCGGTTGATCACATGGTCCGGGTCTCCTTCAATGTTGATCACTCGGCCGTCACCTTTTTTGCTGGTATGCACAATTGCCCCGCACCCCACCGCGCAGTAAGGGCAGATGGTGGTGGTTTCTTTGGCGTACTTGGTCTTGATCATCTGGGCGTGGGATTTAACCGGTGACAGGTCAAATCCCAAACCACTGACGGCGAGACCGGCAGCCGTGGCACCCGTGATCTGGATAAACTCACGTCGGTTTACCTTCATGGTGCGTGCCTCCTTTCTCTGGGTTATCAGTTAACGTAATTGAGTTACAATGTCCTAACAGACAAATTAACTCTAAATCCCTTTCAACAGGGCATACTAGCAGATGGTGCACAATTGGTCATGTGGTGAGGCAGCTGGGAAATTCTCGATAAATCGCCACAGCGCGATTTGACGCGTTTAAATGTTTATCCGTCGACGGCGGGCTGAAAATAAATGTTGTATCGTTATGGATTTAAAATATCATGACGATCGGTCGCGTGGCATGTGGTCTTCGAACGACGAGTCGTCTAACCCTTCGTCGAATATAAAAGTTATTATTGGTATTAGGAAGTAATGTCAAGAAAAACTAAAAATGACAGCCTTACATTATATGATCAGGGTAGGCATGTCAATGATCGAAAGCTGATGATGGCGCTTTCTGGCTAGTTCAAAACGCGCTAAGATGGGCAACGCATCAATTTTTAATACGAAAATTTCATTTCTTGACTTTCTTTTCATGTTGGCATAGCATCAATTTTTTTTGTCTTTAAATCCATAAGCTTAACAAGATACAAGCTGTGTGCAAAAAAAAACGGGATGCGACCACGAAACTCTTAAATGTACAATTCGATGACATAATCTAAGGAGATGATTTATGGAAGCCGAAAAATACCTATTTACTTCTGAATCAGTGACCGAAGGTCATCCGGACAAAGTAGCCGATGCCATTTCTGATTCAATCTTGGACTACATTATAGGACAGGATAAAAATTGCCGGGTTGCCTGTGAAACCATGGTAACCACCGGACTGGCGTTTATTTCCGGCGAAATAACCACCGAATGTTATGTTGATATGCCCCAGGTCGTACGGGATACAATTCGCGAAATCGGGTACACATCATCAAGCATAGGATTTGATTATCAAACATGTTCGGTTATCACCAGTATTGACCGGCAGTCCCCGGATATTGCCCAGGGGGTTAACGTTGGTGAGGGCCTTTACAAAGATCAGGGAGCCGGCGATCAGGGGTTGATGTTTGGATTTGCCTCAGACGAGACTCCGGAATTGATGCCGATGCCGATTACGTATGCCCATAAACTCTGTCGTCGACTGGCCACGGTTCGCAAAAACGGCGCTTTAGATTTTTTGCGCCCGGACGGAAAATCGCAGGTGACCATTGAATATGAAAACGGAACGCCTAAACGAGTTGACGCAGTGGTGATATCCGCCCAGCACAAGCCGGATGTGAAATATGAGGATCTCAAAGAGGCTATTATCGAAGAAGTTATCAAAAAAGTGATACCCGGTGGAATGACTGATGGCGATACCCGTTTTTTTATAAATCCGACGGGTAGATTTGTCGTTGGCGGACCCATGGGAGACTGCGGACTTACCGGTCGTAAGATCATCGTTGACACATACGGCGGCCAAGGAAGCCACGGAGGCGGGTGCTTCTCCGGAAAAGATCCATCCAAAGTAGACCGCAGCGCGTCTTATATGGGACGTCATATTGCCAAAAATGTCGTCGCCGCCGGTCTGGCTAAAAAATGTGAAATCCAAATCGCTTATGCCATCGGAGTTGCCGAACCTGTATCCATTATGGTCGATCCGATGGGAACCGGTGTCATCCCCAAACAGCGGGTTGAAGAAATTGTACGTGAGGTATTCGATTTAAGGCCCGCCGCCATCATAGAATATCTAGACCTTCTTCGTCCCGTCTATCGAAAGACGTCAGCCTATGGCCACTTCGGGCGCAATGAACCGGGGTTTTCATGGGAGATGACGAACATGGTTGATATCATCAAAGAAAAAGCAGGGTTGTAAGCCAAGTCTGAATTAAGCCTTTATTTAATCCGTCTGTTGTCCATTGTGATTAACCGATAATTGCCACTTTCGATTTTTTTATTCAAAGGAGAAATTGCGAACATGAACTATGACGTTAAGGACTTAAAACTTGCCAAGGAAGGTGCGCTTCGCATCGAATGGGCCAATCAGAGCATGCCGGTATTGAACCGTATACGAAAACGGTTTCAAAAAGAAAAACCGTTAAAAGGAATTCAAGCCGCTGCCTGCCTACATGTAACTACCGAGACGGCCTCTTTGATGCAAACCCTCAAAGCCGGCGGTGCCAGGGTTTGTTTGTGTGCTTCCAATCCGTTAAGTACCCAAGATGATGTTGCGGCATCCTTGGTCAAGAATGACAAAATTCCGGTCTTTGCCATCAAAGGTGAGAACCATAAGACCTATTATTCACACATTTATGCGGTTTTGGACACCCGCCCGCAGTTCACAATGGACGATGGAGCCGATTTAGTTTCAACCCTTCATACCGAACGCTCGGAGCTTATTACTGAAGTACGGGGTGGGACAGAGGAAACCACTACGGGCATTATCCGGCTCAGAAGTATGGCCGCTGATGGCGTCTTGCAATACCCGATTATCGCCGTCAATGATGCTCGGACGAAGCATTTTTTCGATAATCGTTATGGAACCGGGCAAAGCACTATAGACGGTATGATTCGAGCAACAAACCGGTTACTTGCAGGGTCTAACTTCGTGGTATGCGGTTATGGCTGGTGCGGAAGGGGAGTTGCTATGAGAGCCCGGGGAATGGGGGCGAATGTAATTGTCGCTGAAGTTGATCCGCTACCCGCTCTTGAAGCAGTTATGGATGGGTTCACTGTTATGCCGATTCGTAAGGCAGCCAGAATCGGTGATTTCTTCTGTACCCTTACCGGTAATATCAATGTTATCCGAAAAGAGCATTTCATGATTATGAAAGACGGGGCTATTGTGGCCAATTCAGGCCACTTCAATGTAGAACTGGACCTTGATGGGCTGAATAGCATCGCTAAATCCAAACGGACCATCAGACCATTTGTCGAAGAATTTGTGCTGAAAGATGGACGGCGGATCAACGTCCTGGGTGAAGGGAGGCTGATCAATTTGGCAGCCGCAGAAGGGCATCCGTCGAGTGTGATGGATATGAGTTTTGCCAATCAGGCGCTCAGCATCGAATATATGGTGAAATTGAAAAAACCACTTGAACGAGACGTATACCCTGTTCCTCAAAAAATCTACAATATGATTGCCAAAGAGAAACTGGCCGCCATGAAGGTTGGCATCGACCGGCTTACGGCGGAGCAAAAGACGTATCTAGCATCTTGGCAAATTGGTACATAGTAAGCGTCGGCGCATGGAGCATCGCGCAGAGCATTTCTATTGAACACGGTAAAGAAGGTTGTTCGGAACTCCAATTCCAAGCAACCTTTTTTATTATCGGCCATCGACTTCGACTAAAGCATCGGAGACTCTTAATCTTATATGGTTGACCGTTCTGCTTTTTATATTGTAAATACTGACAGGGGTGCCTCAGCGGTGGGAAACCGCTAAATTTTAATGATTGAATACATTCTCAGAAAGGAGACGGACAAATGCCAGACGTGGACGGAATGAAAGACGGGAAACAATATTTTACCGATATCCCTCAGAAGACAGAAGGCTTTTTTCTGAAGGGATCAAATTCTTTGGATTGGGGCATGAAGAATCGGTTGGCGCGAATCTTTAATCCGGAGAGCGGGCGCACGGTGATGCTGGCCATAGATCATGGATACTTTCAAGGCCCAACCACCGGTCTGGAACGTGTTGATATCAATATCCTTCCCCTGGTGCCCTATGCTGATACGTTAATGCTGACGCGTGGAATACTTAGGAGCCTTGTTCCGCCGTCCTTTTTGAAATCCATCGTTCTCAGGGTCTCCGGAGGTACCAGTATACTCAAGGAGCTTTCCAATGAGCAGATTGCGGTGGATATCGAAGAATCCATCCGGTTGAATGTCTGCGCCATGGCGGTTCAGGTCTTTATCGGTGGAGAATATGAAAAGGAATCCATTATTAACATGACTAAAATGGTGGATCTCGGTACCCGATATGGCATTCCTACCCTGGCGGTTACTGCGGTGGGTAAAGAAATGGCCAGGGATGCACGTTACTTCCGGCTGGCTACACGAATATGCGCCGAACTCGGAGCGCATTACATTAAAACCTATTACATTGATGAAGGATTTGAAACCGTCACATCCTCCTGTCCGGTGCCGATAGTCATGGCCGGTGGTAAAAAAATACCGGAACCGGACGCTCTACGGATGGCTTACAATGCGATCCAGGAGGGGGCCAGCGGAGTCGATATGGGACGGAATATCTTTCAATCTGAGGATCCGGTTGCAATGATCCAAGCCATAAAGGCGGTTGTGCACAATAATGAAACGCCCGAAAATGCATTTGATCTCTATAACACACTAAAGAACAAAGGTTGATGCATTGGTCTATTGTTGGGTGTTTTGTATTTTGTGTTTGGATTTTTCAATCAACTAAAAGAAGGCCCGTGTGAAACTACATAAGAATCGAAGTTATTGAGGTTGCAATTAATGGTTGGCGGGAGTGGCTTTTAGCCACGAATACCCCGGGAATCGCGGTTAAAAGCCGCTCCTACAGTTCAGAAACTACAACCGATACAAAACTGCAAAGATTCTTTTTTGATCAGACTGGACGCTCGCGGCCAGCGACTGGCCTGAATTATAACACCCTTCATCAGCAACCATTGAGGTAGAATCCAGTGAGGGTTGCGATCTGGCACAATAACGAAGATATCCGTATAGAAAACATACCGACACCCAAGCCCGGTCCAAAGGAGATGCTCGTCAAGGTAAGATCATGCGGCATCTGTGGAAGCGATATTGTTGAATGGTACCGGTTACCGAGGGCGCCTTTGATTCAGGGTCATGAACTGGGTGGTGATGTTGTTGAAGTCGGAGAATTCGTCGATAAATATAAGATCGGAGACAGGGTGTTTATTGCGCCGAAAGTACCTTGTATGCAATGCGATTACTGCAGAAACGGTCATTACCCGGTGTGCTCAAATGTTAAGCAGAGACTGCCGGGGGGATTCGCAGAATATATTCTTGTTCCAGAACCTTTAGTCGTAAGGGGAACCTATCTGTTACCGCATAACGTCAGCTATGATCAAGGCACCTTTATTGAGCCTCTGGCGTGTGTTGTCAGAGCCCAGAAAATTGGCGGGATAAGGGAGAATCAGACCGTTCTGGTTCTTGGCTGTGGGATGTCAGGTCTTCTGCATGTGAAGATGGCCAAAGCAAATAGGTGCAAGGTCATCACCACGGATATCAATCGCAAGCGTCTGGAATTTGCCCAAAGAATTGGCGCCGATGCTACCGTTGATGCGAGGGACAATATTGCCGAACGATTGTTAGCCGAGCACAAAAAAAAGGCTGACCTCGTTGTTTTGTGCACATCGGCGCTCGCTGCGGTGGAGCAAGCCTGGGCCTGCGTGGATAAAGGCGGCGGCATTGTCTTTTTTGCGGTTCCCGGTCCCGACAAAACCGTTACCGTGCCTATAAATAATTTTTGGACCAAGGAAATTAGGTTACTTACTTCCTATTATTGCGGACCGCCTGACATTATGGAGGCAATCACCCTTCTTGAATCGGGGATTATAACGGTGGAGGACATGATTACGCACAGACTCCCACTCAGCGATATAGAGAAAGGGTTTCAACTTGTATTGGGCGGGCATGAATCCATTAAGGTTATCATTAAGCCTCATTAAAAGGAAGTCCACGACTACAAATTGAAAAGACTGTAATTTGAGATTCGCCTAAATCTTAAAAACTGTTATCCAATCATCGATTGTTATTCCCGGCAATTCAAAATCACCTGCTTTGTAAAACTCGGTTAAGGTGTGGGAAATATCATCGGTTGTCGTCCCTTCAATTTTAGATGCCAATCTTTCAACCGTGTCTTTGGGAAAACAGAAAAAGTCACCCGAGAGTGACACATCTGTGAACTGACCCTCATTAACCGTAAATTCAGCTCTAATCAATCCGCCGGGGGCTTTATGCATCCGCTGAACCACTTCGAGTCCTGCTCTCACTTTGACAACGCGACCGGTGACCCGTTTGCCCCTATGGAAAAGCCACTCATCCTGGAGCATGGTTCCTCTGAGGTGCTCCATTTTCTCGATCAGCGCCGAATCTTTGTTGCAGGGCGTCATGGGACCGATTAGTTTTGCAAACTCCTCGGCCATCAAGTTGTTCAGCGTGTCTTCATTCCATTGACTGGCAGCCTTTTCCCCGAGTTCACGACGAATGGTACTTAAGTTGTCCTCAATGGTTTTCTTAACTTTGCCGCGAAATTTTTCATCCGGAATTTTCAGTACTCGCGACATGGTCTCATAATCGAAGTCTAGAATTAGGTTGCCAACAAAGACAATACAATCACCGATTTCCCCCGCTCCGGTGCCGGATATTTTTCTATTATCGATAATCAGATCATTCACCGGCTTATATCTGGCCGGGATGCCGATCCGGTGGTGTAAATCGATGATCGGTTGAAGGAACTTCTTATAGAACGCATCAATGCGTTTGGAGGCAATTGGATTGTCCCGCTTTAGAATCAGGTGAAAAAACAGCTGGTTGCCGTCTAAAAAGACAGCGCCTCCTCCAACCTCCCGCCTGAACACGGGAATATTGTTTTGTTTGCAGAACGATAGGTCAACCTCTTGCTCTACATCCTGATGAAAACCAATACATACATATGGAGAAGCTGGAGACACCAGGCTGAGGGCTTCTCGCCCTAGCAGCGCCAGGGCATGATAGATAAGCTGTGACTCCTCCCAGGGCACCTTGCCTAAATTATACAGCTCCATATATTTATTTTCTTTCGCGGTTTAATTGTCGAAATAAGACATAAAAAGGCAGGATCCATTCATTTTTGGCTACAAAGCACGTTGAATCAGCTGCACGATGTCCATGACGTCGAGCTTTATTTTGTTCCTGCGCACATAGGTGTTCATTGTGCGCACGCATTGCTGGCAGGCTGTGACTACCGCATCCGCCCCGGTAGCCAAAACCTCATCGATTTTGGCCTTGGCGATTTCTCCGGAAAGTTTAGCATCGATCATCTCAAGGTTTCCGCCGCCGCCGCAGCAGAGACAATTCTCCTTGTTGTGCGCCATTTCCACCAAATTGACACCCGGCAGGGCTCGGATGACTTCCCGAGGCGCATCAAATTCTCGGCTGCCGCGACCCAAATCACAGGGATCGTGAAATGTGACGGTTAGATCGAGCGTCTTAAGCGGTAATCGATCCGATCTGATTAACTGGTTGAGATACTGAGTGACATGGTAAATATCAAACTCCTGGGGATAGTACTCCCGCCACATCTGGTAGCAGGAAGGGCAGGCGAACACGACCGTTTGAGCACCCTTGGCCCTGACCGCTGCGATGTTATGCTCTATGAGGCTCTCAAAGTGCTCGCGCAATCCAGCCCCGAGGAGCGGAAAGCCACAGCACCATTCTTCTTCTCCGAGGAGCGCAAAATTTACCTGTGCGGCATCAAATACTTCTGCGAGTGCAATTGGGATCTGCTGGGCCATTGGAAAATAGGCAGCCACACACCCGGTGAAATATATCACTTGCGCGTGATCTTTGATATACCCGTGCTCCGGAGGATCGCGCATGTCCTCTACCCAATCCACCCGTTCTTCGTTGTCTTCGTCGAAGACGTTATGACTTTCAGCCACATTTTCCCGGATCATATCGACCTTTTTGGGGTAAGAATCAGAATGGACGAGGTCCTGGCGTAGCGACAGCCAGAGGTCTCGGAGCAATATGCCTGAGGGGCAAACTTCCTGGCATCGCCCGCACAGCGTGCAGCGATACACGGTTTCGCTGAATAGCTTCAGCTCTTCCTCTGTCGGTGCCTTTTTGCCGAAAAACCGGCGAAATAGCCCTGAACGCGAATGCATGATTTTCCGCAATTCCGTGAGGCGATAAATACCCGAGAGTTGTCCGTCTTTCGTGGCCGAAACTGCAGGGCATACATCCGCGCACAAACAACAGTTGGTGCAGGCGTCCATCTGGATGATTTCTTTTATGCTGTAGTCTTTTTGAGCCACTGTAAAACCTTTATAAAAATTGGTGGGCCGTTTTGCCAGTTACGGGTACAGTCCTAACATCTTAGAATTTTGCAAGTTTCAGGCTAGGTAGCTGGTAACCCATTTTTATTCTTTGGCGTATTTTTCAATATCCGCCAACAACCACTTCTCAACAGCCTCTGAGCCATGGATCAAATCATTGATCTCCCCCATGTCGGCCGGGCGAATTTTGTACATCCACCCTTTGCCGTAGCAGTCCTCATTGATAAGCGCAGTATTGACTTCCAGTTCTTCGTTGGCGTCAATCAGCTCACCGTTGACCGGGGCCAGAATTTTTCCCAGCCATTTGCCTGACTCTGCTTGGGCGAATTTCTTCCCTTTCTTTAATTTTTTACCCTCAAAAGGAAGCTGCACATATACAATTTCACCGGCCATCTGCTGGGCAAAATCATCCATGCCCATTACGAGCATGTCATCTTCGACTCGGATCCAGTAGTGGTTTTCTTCGTAATACAGATCATCGGGCATATTGTAGCCTTGGATTTCCATAAGTTTTCCTCCTTGATGAATGCTGGGAAGCCGGGAGGCTTGGAGGCTAAAAAGCTATAAGGATGCCAACAATAGAAACAGTGTTTCCTTCCAGCTTCCAAGCATACCAGCCTTTAAGCTTTCAGTTCTAATGAATTAATACCTTTCACATAACCATTTAGCGATGCGGTTTGGCAGCTGCATTGATTGCCATGTTGACCGGAGCCATGATCATATGGAACATACGGCTGAATGGCAGATAGACCACGAATGCTCCGGTGAGAATGGCGTGCAAGTACCACACATATCCGTAAACAGCGGTTAGCTCGGAGCCTGCAAGCATCCTACTGATAGCATCGCCGATAAACGCATAGGGAGCGCCTTGCGGACTTTGGGTCATCGTCATACGCATACCTTCTAGTATGAAGCCCACCATTATGATCCCGCCCAAAAGAGCATAGGCCGGCCAATCGGCCGTGGGTAATCCGCTAACCGAATCGGCGGATCTGTTTTGCTGCCTGCGAATGAGCACCCCGATAACGCCTATTATGACCATAAAACCGCTAAGGTCAAACAAAAAGGCCGTTAGTGGGTTGTTTTTATCCAGCATTGCCCAGGTTCCCGGCCACTGTGGCCACCAGAGCGATGCGATCAATCCAATCATTCCCCAAACGAAACGAAAGACAAATGGATAAAAGATGATTGCATGCAGCACCCATCGTTCTCTGGAAACTTTGAACAACCGGCGTTGCAGAAGACCATCCATTAGAAGGCTTTTGGCGATGGCAATAAATCTAATCGAAAATACAGCTTTTAATACGGCTTGCAGCGATTCAAAAATTTTATGACTCGCGGTGGCCGTGCTATTTCCACCGGAAAGCCACATTGATCCCACACCGATAAGACCTATCAGAAATAGGAATAGGGTCAAAATGGTGGTTGTATCTCCCACCGTAAACGTGGCGGCATGACAGGGCATACAGATGATACTTTTAGCCGGCAGCACCATGGCTGCTGCTCCCAGAGAATTCTTCGAGGCATGACAGCCTCGGCAGGACGCATCTTTTTCAGGCCGTACCATATGATGAATCGTGCTGATGTTATCCGGTTGACGCTTTTTCTGCCATCCGATGGCGCCGCTTTTGAATTGTTTGATCGGGGTCACATCGCTGAGATGGCAGGCTCCGCAGGTCACTATGGCGTGCATATCGTGAGCTACTTTTTCAGCGTGGGGCCAATGGCATTGAGCGCAACTACCGATTGTTTGATCGGTATGTTTAAACTCGGCCGCCCGGGGATGGCATGCCAGACAGGCGATTTTGGCATGAGGGGTTGAGGCATACGCGTTTGCATTAATCACCGGGTATGGGACTACTATCTGATCCGCATAGCGGTTAGCGGAGCTGTGGCAGTCGAAACATAGATTGGCGGTTTTCAACGCTGCTTGGGGGTCATCGGCAGGAATGCTTCGGTGACAGTTAAGACACTCTTGGTCTTCTGCCGAAAATTCGGGTAGCGCTGCCTGAAATTCGTGACAAAGGCTGCATTTTTCATTGGGAGGCAGTTTGAGATCCGGCTGAATCGAATTCTCGGCATAGCTTGTCTGATAATGTGGGCTATGACACCCAAGGCAGTCATCGAATCGTTGCCATGCCCTTACCGGCTCTCCGGCATGGCTTCCCTCTTCAATTTCATCCGATACATTTTCGTGGCATTCCAGGCATTGGTTCGGGTGGAAAAAATCCTTCAGGGATTTATAAACATCCGCAGGATCCGGATGCCGTAGTTTTTCGCTGATGTCGCTGTGGCAATCCTGGCAGGATAAGTGACCGTGCACCGATATGTGGAAGCGCTCGGTATCGATCAGCCACGAGCCATCTGCGGCAACGGCTAGTAAGTTGATCAAAACAGTTAATACGAAGCTGATGGCCAGCTTTTTCATGGCAACTATTGACCGGATTTCGGCGAACGCTCCTGTTTTATTTTTTGGGTAAATATAAAGCCCACTTCTCGGCATCCCGGGCGGCATCCACTACGGCCTCTGAAAATGTTGGATGAATGCGAATACCGGCGGCCAACTCTTCGGTTGTGTATTCCAGCTGCATGGCCAAAACGGCCTCTCCTATCAGTACTGTTGCCTGGGGACCGACAATATGCGTCCCGTATATGATACGATATTGGCTGTCTGCTATAATCTTCACCGCCCCGAAGGTTTCATTGCGCGCGATGGCATACCCGTTGATGGAGTAGGGGAAATAACCGACGTCAATGTCCAGATCTTGATTTTCGGCCTCTTGCTCGGTAAGTCCCACGGATGCAACTTCCGGAAATGTCCAGGTCCCTCGTGGTATCAAATCAAATCGGAACTTAGTTCTCTCACCCAAGGCGTTTTCCGCGGCTTTGACTGCCATGGCGGATGCGGCGTGGCTTTGCATCGTACCGCCGGTCACGTCACCGATGGCAAAGATGCTCCGGGTTGTTGTTTGGAGATAGTCATCCACAGCGATACTTCCTCCATTATTCAACCCTACACCGGCCTGTTCCAAACCAAGATTTTCAGAATTGGCTTTGCGTGTGCCGGCCAGGACGCGATCGACTTCGACCGTTCGATTTTTTTTGCTGGTTAGTTCGCAGATAAACCCATTTTTTGATGATTTGATCGATTCAAGCTTTGATCGCGTCATCAACTCGATCCCGTCTTCTCCGAGTGCCATTCCCAGTCGTTGGCCGCAATCGTGATCTTCATGCGGGAGGATGAGGCGATCTTCTGTGGATAGATATACCTTGCAGCCGAAACAGTTCAACAACGTTGCCATTTCAACTTCAATGGTTCCAGCTCCAATGATCAAAACGGAGGAGGGTACCTCCTGCATATCGAGAATTTCGTCCGTTGTGATCAGGGCATCTTCCAAGCCTTTAAATTCAGGCCTTTCCGTGCGTCCTCCGGTGGCAATGATGAAGTTCTTGGCCGGCCACAATTGGCCGTCAACATCGATCTCACGTGGATTTTTAAAGGCGGCATGGCCTTTCACGACCTCCACGCCGTTGTTGGCCAAAAGACTTTCCATGCCCAGCCGAATTTTTTCGCAGCAGCTATTTTTGTGCTCTAAAATGGCTGCAAAGTCGACATTTTTGATGGTTGCTTTAATGCCGACGGCTTCCGCCTGTTGAATTCGGCGAAGTGTTTCGGCACTTTTGAGCCATGCTTTGGTTGGGATACAGCCCTGATTTACACAAATTCCACCCATTTGGGCTTCTTCGACAAGTGCCACATTGGCTCCCAGCTGAGCGGAACGAATAGCGGCCGCATACCCTCCGGCGCCTCCTCCTATAACCATCACATCATGCATAGTTTACCTATACTTTAGGCGTGTGTCATTATTTCAACATTTTATTAATTTTTAGTCAAGACACAGGTATTTATCCATTTTGACTAATTGACTATAAAAGGAATTCCATCAATTCTGATTCCAATTCATCGGAATGGTTCATACGAGCGTGGTTTGCGGGTTCTCCAGGCAATATTTGATTTGGTTGATGAACTGAGAGGCAAGCGCACCATTGACTGCTCGATGATCAGCGGATAGGGTCATGTTCATTATGTCGCGAATATGCATTGTATTGTCCTCGGAGACAAGCAGTTTCTTTCGGATCGATGCGACCGCGAGAATGGCGGTTTCCGGTGGATTGATGATGGCGATGAAATTATCGACGTTCATCATCCCCATATTTGATACTGTGAACGTGCCGGGTGTCAACGAGGCTTGCTTGCCAGTCTTGGCCAGGTTCGCAATCTCTTTCGTTTTTTTAGCTATTACTTTTAGTGAAAGTGTATCCACCTCGGGTAACACCGGTACCAAGAGGCCTTCTTCCACAGATACGGCAATTCCGATGTTGATGTCATCCATATAAACAATGCTATCTTCATCAACTTTGCAATTGACTTGAGGAAATTGTTCCAGGGCTATCGCTGCCGCTTTAACAACCATATCATTCATCGAAATATTA
>JASFJP010000026.1:0-15753 GCA_050121225.1 Desulfobacterales bacterium | reverse complement strand
TTTATAACTAAAACAATGGAGTTTGTTCATATACCGACCCTAATACATTTTTGTGAAAAATCAACATGCATGGCGAATGCCGTGTCGACGAAGAAAAAGTATGATTTGGATTGCACATCGCAAAGTTTTGCTATAGTGGTATATAAGTGGCGAATCAGGAAAAGATAAGTCCGTTCATTATGCCGAGCAGTCCGGAAACCATGATAATAACAATTATGCTGAATCCACCCCATTGAATGGCTATAAAGCTTCCTAACCCTACTATCGCTGCAAACCAGTTAAAGCCCGATTCGGCAGCGAGCAGGACATGCATACCGAACCAGACAGCCAGATTTAGAACCACACCGACAACTGCCGCCGTAATGCTGGAAAGAGCACCGGTTAGCTTCTTATTGCCTCTGAACTTTTCAATATACGGACCGCCTAAAAAAATGAAAAGGAAACAGGGAAGAAATGTAAAATAGGAAGCAATCAAGGAGCCAATGATTCCTCCCGCCAACGGGCTGTATACCCCATGAAAATTCCAGCCAGCCATGAAGCCGACAAACTGGACCACCATGATTAGGGGCCCAGGCGTTGTTTCAGCCAGGCCTAAGCCGTCCAGCATCTCAGGAGCGGTCAACCACCCAAACTGTTCAACACCTGCCTGGGCGATATAGGCCAGCACGGCATAAGCACCTCCAAAGGTTAGAAACGCGGCTTTTGTGAAGAAGATTCCTTCCCTGTAGAACACCGGCTCCTGGAAAACAAAATAAAGGGCCAACATGGGAAGAATCCAGAGGCCGAGAAATATCGTCAGCAGCAGGACATCTCGTTTTCTGGAGGGGTCGATGTGGCAATAATTTTCGTCGTCACAAATTTGGACATAACCTTGTTCGTATTCGCCGATGTCTTTGTCTGTGATCACGAGAAAAAATCTCGGGTAGACGACGCTGCCTGCCAGTCCGATTAGGCCGGCCGCGAGCACAATCAACGGGAAAGGCACTTTGATGAAAAATATGCATATAAAAGAGAGGGCTGCCAATAAAATCATGACAATATTTTTTAATGCTTTCTGGCCGATTTTTATGACGGCCGCGACCACTACCGCCATCACCGCGGCCTTGAGACCGCTGAACAAGGCCGTCACCCATGATATATCTCCCAATGCGGCGTAAGTATAGCTCAAAGCAAACAGGATAAACATGGACGGCAAAAGGAAGAGGACCCCGGCAACAATACCGCCGGGAATTCTGTGGAGCAACCAGCCGATATACGCCGCTAATTGCTGGGCTTCGGGACCGGGCAGCAACATGCAGTAATTGAGGGCATTCAAAAATCGTTCATTGCTGATCCACTTTCTTTTTTCGACCAACTCCTGATACATGATCGAGATTTGACCGGCCGGTCCTCCGAAGCTGATAAAGCCCAGTTTCAGCCAAAACCTGAATGCTTCGCCAAACGAGGGATGGGCAACCCGGACGATATCCGGAGTACGTGGGTCGGCCCCATTATTTTTTGGGGTGTCAGATTTTATGATGTCCATGGCGTGATTGTCGATGTTTGATCAGTTTCTTTAATTATCCGCCTTAATCTCGTAGCGACGCATAATCTGTTGCAGGACCCGTCATGACAGAGCGCATTGACGTGCTGCCCGAGAAACATTACCATTGTTAGCTTCCAGCAGTTGGCCGATGAAACTGTGATTAAAATCTTTTATTTATTCTCATGGATCTATTTGTTGGTTTTGTTTTGAAATCGGATTCAAGAATGGAAAATATGGCTTCAGCTTAGCGATGATCATTCTCGCGGCGATGTAAAGGATAACAAGGGGGGCAATGAAGTTCAGCTCGAGTCCACCTGCCCATTTTGGTAGAACAAAGATAATATCCCCGAAGCGTCTGTTGAGCCAAGCGGCAGCGAAAAAAGCCGGCCAGAGCGATGCCATGCCCATGGCCATAAATAGGAAAAATGATTTTCCGAATTCCTCATTGGCGAGCTTGTTGATTCCCTTATAAGCTTTCTCGTCACCTGCTTTTTTAGCTTTCATGGATTGAAGGTGATAGTAGAGCGTTTGGTCCCAATTCTTGGCGATATGATTACGGTTTATACGATAGGCAACAGCTAGCGTCAGCTCGCCCAGCAGGCTTGCCCACAGAGCTAGAATAAACGTCCCAACCCACCAGCCAAGCAATGGATTCTCGAACAAGCGGTAGGGAAATATGAGAACCGGGTCGATCTTGGTGAGAAACCAGGAGATTTGTTCCATTTTTAAGCTTTTGCCACAAATGATTTTCCGGCCCGACATGACACCGGACCGGAAAATCGGGTTGAACAAGAAAACTTTCTTAAAACGGTGGAACGATGCTGTATCCTAAAAAGCCCTTAGTCGTGTATCGCAGGCCTACATAAAAGGCCAGAACGATAAATATGATCTTCAATACCTTATCGGGGATATATTTGGAGGTTCGAGGCCCGATCATGGATCCGATAAAGATACCGATGAGCTCAGCACCGATAAGACCCCAGGAAATGACGACACCTTTGCCGACCATGTAGGAGAATATTGAGACAATCATGCCCACCAGGACGCACAGCGCCGAGGTGCCGGCCACCAGAAACATCGGCAATCCGGCAACCGATGTCAGAAAAGGCACATACAGAAACCCGCCGCCGATGCCCAAAAATGAGGCAATTGCCGCAATGAATATACCACCGACCATCGGTATCCAGGCTTTAAATTTAAAATCCTGGCCAAAGAATGTGAAGCGGATATTTCCGATAAAAAATGTCAGTGCCCAGCCGATGAGTACGAGAAGGTAGGCAACCCACTTCGCGCCGCCAACCAGATTGATCCAGAGGGCTGAGGCGACCACCGCTGCGACCGCTAGCCACATGAACGTCCAGGAACCCTCTATGATTTTAACGCCCTGGTCGGCGGTATCGGTTTTTTCGGAAACCGCTTTCTCAAATGCTTGAGCCGCGGCTTTAGCTTCTTTTTTTCGTGCTGCGCCACGAGGAGTGAGTTCGTAAATCAGAAAAAAGCCGATGATGAATACAATGATGCCGAAATATCCGAGATACGCTTTAAGGGAGATTTTACCGGCGGTAAGTTCAGGGACTAGCCAGGAACCGCCGACGCCACCGATGGCCAGGCAGATACCCAGCGGTGCCACCAGCCGTCCCATGCGGTAATAGTTGAAGGACGAAATGGCCCCGCTCAGTCCCACCAGCCATTGGTTGGAGACACGGATGGAATCCGTGAGTAATTTGTTAACTGGATTGCCTTTGCCAAAAGATTTGGCATAATCGGCCAACCCGAAAATGGTGATGTGGCCCACGCCGGCCATGATACCACCGAACGCCCCCACGGTTGAGAAAATCCATCCGACCCAGATGGCCCAGAGCAGGCCGACAATTATATTGGGACTCGGTGCTCCGGGAACATCAAGATAGCCCGGCTCACCACCGGGTTTGATAACTTCTTTGGTTTTCGCGGCAAATTGTTCATCCTCCAAACTCTTTTCAATGGCACGTTTCATTTTGCCTGGCATGTCCGGGCTCGTGAGGTCGGACCCCGTTTGGGCAAACGCCAGGGCGGCGATTGTTAGCAAAACTAAAATTCCTGTTGCCCAGAAAAATCTTGATGGCTTCACTGTCCTTCTCCTTTCATTTGATTTAATGTACGGTGACACAAATTGTTCAATCATATCAATTATATATGATTTTATCCGGAGGGAGATCACAATTGGGCCAAACAAATTCCCGTCAATTTCTACAACCGTCGAAAGCAATAAAATGTAATTCACAAAATATCAATTGAAATGGTTGGGATTTATAAATGCATAGATTTTTTTTCAGCGCAACAATTTTTCTGTACTTTTTGATCATTGTCTATGTCGATGTGAGCTTTTTTGCTTAACTTTTTTTTCGTTTTCAACTATACATATTTAAAATTATCTGAGGGATATACGAAAAATCGCAAAATACTCAAACCGTTGGCAGGGAGGAAACCTGGTAAATTTATTGCTCGGCGAGGGATGAATTTCAGGATGACACAGGTCATTGAGCTATTTAAAATGTTCATTTTTTGATTTTGAATTTCATTGGGAGGTAAAATCGACTATGAAGGAATCGGTATTCAGTATCTGCGGTATGTGCACGGTTAGATGCCCTATACAAGTCGACGTCGAAGATGGTGTCGTTAAATGGATCGAAGGCAATCCTAATGACCCAGGCATGGCCGGCCGGCTTTGCGCCAAGGGCTCCGCCGGACTGGCCATGCTTTATGACTATGAAAGGCCCCAGCATCCCATGATCCGGGAAGGCAAACGGGGTGAGGGCAAATGGAAAAAGACCAGCTGGGATGAAGCCCTGGACTATATTACCAAGAAATTAAAAGTCATCATAAAGAAACATGGCGCCAAAGCCATCGCCCTGAGCGACCGCGGGGGACCCTTTCGAGATCTTCATCGCAGCTTTTTAAGGGCCATCGGCTCGCCTAACTATTTTAACCATGATTGTACCTGCGCCCGCAACGTGCAACATGCCGCCCTGTCACTGTTCGGATCGGGCCGCAAGACATTCAACTATGATTACGGCAATTGCAGGCATCTGGTCCTTTACGGCCGCAATGTTTTTGAGTCCCTGCGTGTCAAGCAGGCCAACATTATTATGGACATGCTGGATCGTGGCGGGAAAATCACTTACATCGATCCGCGGGCTGCCGGAACCGCCATGAAGGCTACCCGTTATTGGGCCATCCGTCCCGGCACCGATTATGCGCTCAACTTAGGCATCATTCATACGATACTACGGGATAAACTTTACGATGCCAAATTTGTCAAAAAATGGGTTTTGGGACTGAAGGAATTGGAGTCATTCGTTATCCCTTACACGCCGGAGTGGGCTGCTCAAGAGACCGGAATACCTGCCAGCGAAATTACGGAGTTTGCTCATGAAATTGCCGAAGACCGACCGGCGGTAATTTTCCATCCGGGCTGGATGGTGGCTCGCTACTCAGATTCGTTTTATGCGATCAGATCAAGTTATATGCTCAATGCGCTGATGGGGGCATTCGAGGCTCCTGGCGGGCTGTTTTTCCAAAAGGGGCCGGGAGATGTGGGGGCCAAAGGGCTCAGAGCACTGTTGGATACCATTCCCAAGCCGGAGGACAAGCGGGTTGACGGGTGTGGCTGGAAATACAAACACTTTGATGCCGGACCGGGGCTTTTGCATTTGCTTTATCCTGCGATCCTGAATGAAGACCCATACCCAGTCAAAGCCTATATCGCTTTCCGACATGATCCTCTTTTGGCCTTACCGGATCCCGAGGCGCAGAAAAAAGCGCTGGACAAACTGGATCTACTGGTGGCCATCGATGCCAACTTCAGTGAAACCGGCTGGTATGCGGATGTGCTGCTCCCCTCCGCAACCTATCTCGAGAAATCAAGTGTTTTGGCCACCGGCAAAGGACTAAAACCCCAATTCAAGTTGCGCAAACAGGCCGTCGAGCCCCGCAACGACGCCAAGCCCGATTGGTGGATATTCAAATCATTGGCTGAACGTCTTGGAGCCGGCGAGTATTTTAAATTCAGTACCATAGAAGAATTCTGGAA
The DNA here is from genome assembly GCA_050121225.1 of Desulfobacterales bacterium. Lineage (GTDB taxonomy): Bacteria > Desulfobacterota > Desulfobacteria > Desulfobacterales > JAFDCJ01 > JAFDCJ01. Next base: position 10,156 of record JASFJP010000026.1, on the reverse strand, counting down.
ATGGCAACTTGAAGACACCGGTGTCACCGTGAACGATCTGGAGAAAAAGGGATTTGTGGCGCTCAGCGATAAGCCCGTTTGGTGGGATCGGATGAAGGACCTCAAGTTTAAGACACCTTCTAAAAAGATAGAGTTTGTTTCCAGCCGTTTGGAAGAAAGCGGCCTCGAGTCCTTTAAGCCTTATGAAAGCCCCCAGAAACCCAAAAAGGGATATTATCGTTTAGCTTTTGGTCGCAGCCCGGTCCATACCCACGGACGTACCCAAAACAATCCGGTTCTCAGCGAGATTATGCCTGAGAATCAGCTGTGGATAAATGCCGCTGAAGCGGCTAAAATGGGAGTTTCCAACGGCGACCTGGTCCAAGTGACGTCGTCCGACGGCAGCCATTCCGGAGCTATCCATACCTTTGTAACAGAATTTATTCATCCGGAGTCGGTCTTCATGGTACATGGATTCGGCCGCAAAGTACCCTGGCAAACCCGCGGATACAACAAGGGACTTGGGGATTATCGCTTTGAAACCGGATTATTGGACGTCTATGACCCGGTCGGTGGTGCCATTTCTCTTATGGAGTGTTTCGTAAAAATTGACAAAGTCGCATAGCCTACTAAATGCGGCAAAACCTATTGGCATTTACTTATTATTTGTTTAAGGTAGTAGTTCAGCAATCGGAGGAATACGCATGAGCAAGTACTACATATATCAGGATACCAGGCGCTGCATCGGATGTTTCAGTTGTGAATCCCACTGCAAAACGAAAAACAACTTGCCGATCGGTCCGAGACTGACACAGATCATTGCGGTAGGCCCCAAGAAAGTCAACAATCTACCACGCATGGCCTATGTATTTATGCCTTGTTTTCACTGCCAGGATCCATGGTGTGTCGCAGCCTGTCCAACCGGAGCAATGCAGAAAAGACCCAAGGACGGTATTGTCTTCGTAGAGGAAGCACTCTGCGTGGGCTGCAAAGCATGCATCACGGCGTGTCCATGGGGCACACCCCAATGGAACCCGAATACCGGTAAAGCGGTAAAGTGCGATTACTGCATGGACAGAGTCGATCAAGGACTGGAACCGGCCTGTGTAACAAAGTGTATCACCAAATGTCTTCATTTCGGTGAACCCAGTGCGAAGAGTAAAACAACCAGAGAAAGACACGCCAGACTAGTCGCCGACTTCGACTAGCTCGTAACGATTTTATATTTCCGATTGAATATTGGATATTTAAAGAATTCTTTCCATTTAAAAAGGACGGAGCAAAGTGATATCATTAAATATCCAATTTACAATCTTCAATTTTCAATTCTCCGCCTCCGGCGGATCTGGGTTGGGAAAAGGAATCCATAATGCCCGAGAGAACATGTCCGGTCAGTGATTTGATCGCTAAATTAACCTCAACAATTGATTCCGGCAGCCTTGCGGATCCCAGAAGCAGGCGCAGAGCAGAAGATATTTTGGCGCTGTTGAATGATGTTGCTTGGGGCAGAGCCGACACCGAGCATTTGCCTGCCATAGAGACCCTATCGCAAAAATTGGAGGAAGAAGGTAAATCGGAGTCTTCGAAAAATGCCGGGAGAATGGTTGCGGCGGCGTTAGCACACCATCGAGAAATAGTTACCAGCCATATCGATACCCATAATTGCGCAACCGGCGATTGCGTAAAACTGGCCCCGGCTCCCTGTCAGATGACCTGCCCCGCAGGGCTGGATATCCCGACGTATATCACACTCATCGGTCTGGGGCGAGATGCGGAAGCCATCGACGTCATCCGCAAAGATTGCCCCTTTCCTTGGGTATGCGGCCTGGTATGTACCCGACCCTGTGAATTCATGTGCGTCCGTGCACGAATTGACACCCCCATATCCATAAAGACCCTCAAGGGATTTGCAGCTGAACGGGCTATGTCAGAGGGTAGTTATAAAAATCCGCATCGCCAGCCTGACAAAAATAAAAATGTGTGTGTCATCGGTGCCGGTCCCGGCGGAATGAGCGCAGCCTATTACCTCGCATTAAAGGGATATGGCGTGCGGATTATTGAGGAACAATCAGTGGCTGGTGGAATGCTTTTGCTGGGTATCCCTCGCTATCGACTTCCCAGGGAAGTTATTGATCGCGAAGTGGCCATGTTGAAAAATTTAGGTGTTGAATTTCATTTTAATACCAGATTCGGCACAGACGCGACTTTCGACCAATTAAAAAAGGAGGGTTTCGAGGCCTTTTTCGTTGCCATAGGCGCCCATAACTCATTCAATTTAGGAATTCCCGGAGAAAAAGATTTTCCGCAGATTATGGAAGCCATCGATTTCTTGAGAAATGTTGCCTTGGGTGACCGCGAAGTTCCTGGGAAACATGCAGTCGTAATTGGAGGCGGTAATGTGGCTATTGATGCAGCCAGAACCTGTCTGCGGTTGGGATGTGAGTCGGTCACCATAGCATACCGCCGAACTCGTTCTGAAATGCCCGCTGATACGGAGGAAGTTGAGCAGGCAGAGGAAGAAGGCGTTCGGTTTGAATTTCTAACCATTCCGGAGGAGATCATCGGTGATAAAGGCTGTGTCATAGGAATGCGATGCCTTAGAGCAAAATTGATAACCCGGGAGGGGCAAGATCGAAAATATCCCGTGCCGATTCAAGGCAGTGAATTTGTACTCGATACTGATATCGTTCTTTGCGCTATCGGACAACGAGTGGATGAAAGCTGCATGGATTCCTTAAAGGGTCTCGAATGGACGCGTCGCAAAACGATCAACGTTAATATGGCCACCATGGAATCAAATATCGAAGGTGTTTTTGCTGCCGGTGATACGGTTACTGGACCGGCAACGGTAATTGAAGCCATCGGCGGCGGGAAACGAGCTGCTGAGTCGATTGACCGCTATTTATCCGGAATTCCCCAGCCTAAAATGCCGCCGGTGCCAACGCGTCGCAGCCGAGTAGAGTATCTGAATGTTCCCGCCAGTATGAAAATGACGTTAAAGCGGCCGGAAATGCCATTATTGTATATCGATCGCAGGCGAACCACATTTCAACAGGTCGAACTTGGCTACTCAGAAACCATGGTTAGAGAAGAAGCTCGCCGGTGCCTGCGCTGTGATATCTGTTTGAGGTGCGGCAAGTGCGTGGAAGTTTGCCGTGATAAAATGGAAGTCGATGCTTTGCAGATGGGCTATTTTGATTTTGATCACCCCGTGAAAACTGACTTTAGGGTAACCGAGGAACGATGTATACTATGCGGAGCTTGTGCCACTAACTGTCCGACTGGTGCGATGCAGATGCAAGACAGAGATAATGAAAGAGTTCTCTCCCTCTGCGGAACCGTTCTCAATCGGAAAAAATTGCTGTATTGTGAAAGCTGCGGAGCCGTGCTGGGACCGGCCAGATATCTTGATTTTGTCAGGAAACGCACCAAATCGGTTGCCCGAGTTCTTGAGGAACGTACCCTCTGCGATGCATGTGCGAGAAAGCATACAGCCACGCTCAGTGGCGACGAACCATTGGTGTCAAAAGCACAAAACAAGGATAAATAGAGAGATTTAAGTTGAAAACTTAATTGGTTAATACTCTGTTTAAGTTAAACGAAGCCAATATTATAGGAGCTACTATGGTTTTTCGACGCGGCCAGAAAGTTGAAATATACAGAAAATCGGATGATGAAAGCTGGGAAAGCTACATGGATGGATACATCGGGTTGCATGGTATGATAACCGACCCGGATGCCTCCATTAACGACCCGGATGCTCTGGTGGAAGTGAGCCTGGAAGGCAAGGGCACCCATCGTTTTCCCCAGGACTGTATTCGTCGCTTAAATGACGACTAAGACCGATCATCGGCGAACCACAGAAACAATGGAGGGCCGAAACTATGCATGTCGGCATTTTGTTGAAAGATAGCGCCCGCCCCGTTCATACCATACCAAGCAACCAAACTGTGGATGACGCCATCAATTTGATGACCTCGAAAAAAGTGGACGCGCTTATCGTCACTGAAAATGATCAGCCGGTCGGCATCTTTGCCGAAAGGGATGTCTTACGCTGCTACCAGAAAAGTAGACAGGCGTTATTTTCTAAAATTCAATTGAAAGACGCCATGAGCGATAAATTGATAACGGCAAAAACCGATGATGATATTGGTGAAGTATCAGCCACGATGATAAAGGCTGATATAAAACACCTGCCAGTCATCGAAGGAAAAAATATCACCGCTTTAATTGCACTCAAGGATTTGATTAATTATCAAATTAATTCACTGACAGAGGAGTTGCACCAATTAAAGGAATATATCGTACATCTGCATGAGGCAGGACGGGATTGAAATATTGGAGATCAACATATGGTTAGAATTTCGATAGATGGTCGGGAATACGAAGCTGAGGATGGGGTGACAGTACTAGAAGTTGTTAAAGCAAATGGTATCCGACTTCCGACTTTATGCTATCATCCATCCTTACGCCCTTCAGGCTCCTGTCGCTTATGCGCTGTCGAGGTGCCAGGACGATCCACCGAACGCCGGATCACTATGCTCGCATGCGTCCTTAAAGTAAAGGATGGCATGATAGTTAATACCAGTGGAGATGCTGTTGCCCGGGCCAGAACCCGAGCTTTCAGGAATTTGCTGCAAATGGCTCCCCAGGCAAGGAAAATCATCGAACTTGCCAAAGCGTATGACATAGATCCCGGACCACCGGCAGACGGTTGCGTCCGCTGTCGCCTCTGCATTCGGGTTTGTAAAGAAATAGTCGGCCCGGGGGCGCTTAAAATGGAAAAGCGCGATGGGATGAATTATGTGACTCCCATTGAGGGGCTGTGTATCGGATGCGCCACCTGCGCCAATATTTGCCCGACAAACGTCATCATTGTTGCTGATCAGGACAATGTTAGAACGATTTCAATTCGAGATGAAATCATCGGCAAGCATCCATTGGAAAGGTGCGAAGGCTGCGGAAAGCTCTACGAAACTCCACGGTTTTTGGAACACATTCATAAACGCACCGTATCGCATGCGGATGTCAAAACCCATCACAATTACTGCCCGACATGTACGAAGCTTTTTTCCGATCGCATCCAATCCGTCGGTGAGAGGGGCGGACGTTAGATTTATTCAGACATTTTGCGTTTAGCCCTAATCTCCTGGTACATAATCATGATTTAAACGTCATCGCAGGCGACGCGTGCCAGTTTGCCAGTGGGCAATGTGACCCATGGGAAGGAAAGAGATATGGCCAAAAAAATAATTGGTTTAGTGGTTATTGGCCTGTTGCTCGTATATTTTCTCACTCTGATATTACATGTGTCCTCTAATCTTGACCAATACCAGTGGGATTTTCGGACCCACCGTAAGGCCGGTGAAATTTTTGCTTCAGGATCAAACCCGTATGATTCAGAGATCCTATTTCCACAAGCCCAGACCCGGTTTTTGTATACCTACCCTCCGGCAACCCTGTTTTTCTATCGCTTATTTGCGATGCCGGGCTACAAGACGTCCTTCACTATCTTTCTGATCTTAAAATGTGGGTTGCTTATCGGCCTGATTTATTTCTGGAAAAGAGAGTTCCTCAAAGAAGATGCAGACACTTTGTTCTATGTTTTCTGTTTATTGGCTTTTAACAGTGCTGTGTTCTTAGATATGATCGCCGGTAATATCAACCTGGCACAGCAAGCCTTGCTTTGGCTCGCTTTCAGCTTTTATATTAAGCGGCGATTTAAACTCTTTTGCCTGTTCACCCTGATATCCGCGAGTTTTAAGATTACCCCCATATTCTTCCTAGTTCTTCTGATACTCTCGAACGATAAGGATAGATTTAAATACTTTTTTGGGGCGGGAGCTGCATTTGGGGCCTATCTGCTCATCCAATACGTGATCGTCCCTGATTTATTTACCGGCTTTATTCAGAATGCCCTGGTGGTGGTGGGCGAACCGGGAGGTGTCGTGCCTTCGACGAACAAACTGATCGGTGTTATCGTTCAGTCGATTGGGAAAGCACTTGAAATAACGGTCCCTGCGGCAGCTGAATCAGCAATATTTTTAACTATTGCGGCCATTGTTGTATTTTACTCATTTAGAGCTATTAAACGACTAAATCATATCCAAATCGAAAACAAGGCAATCATAAGGGTGTTTTTGGCGTGTCTGGTGTATGCGTTGATTCATCCGCGATTTAAAGATTATGGTTATATCCTTCTGCTGGTCCCAAGCTACTACATTATAAAAAATATCCATTACACGAAAATAGCTCCGGTTCTATTTGTTCTTTTCGTCTTGTCTTGCGAGCGCATGATGCTGCCGATCGCCTCATCGATCTATGACCTCATCTGGGCGTACTATCCCTTAATGATCGCGTATTGCGTGTGGGGAATTTATTTGTATGAAATATTCAACGCGATGGATGGTGCTTTTAAAGCGCAAGCTTCCGGGGAAAGAAAAAAATTCAACGTGTCTGCTGTGTTGTAGGATTTGGAAGTACCCAATTATATCAATTCCTTCTCCTTTGCCAATTGGGTGATCTCTTCAACAGACATACGATCCAGTTCTTCAATCGATATACTCAATTCAGCTGCCGCCGATTGTTTTAATGCCTTCACTTCCTCGCTATCAAGAAATTCTTTAGAATACGCCTTAGAACTATCTTCAAGATGGGATGATTCATCTGCTTTTGTCTTGTGGCTCTTTCTTTTGGCATACCATATGAAAAAAAGATTTGCTGCGACAGCGACAGCTGCGAATATAAATACAATTTTCATGCCTTTAGACCATTCCTTAAATTCTACTCGTCTTGATCAATCATTTTTTTCTCAATGATTTCAATAAGACCTTGCACCCTCATATTATATTCGGCACTTATTGAGAATACTTTAGAACGGTCAAATGTATGCTGCCCTTTCAAAGAAAAACGAGAAAATCTGTCATGTAAGGTAATCGAGAAATATCTTCATTTTAGAATAGTGGTTGGTGTTTAAGTCAGTATTACATGCCCATGAATTTGGCCGCGATGTTCTTCATTATTTCATTGGTTCCTGCAAAAATCGTCATGATTTTGGCATCCCTCCAGGCCCTTGCAAGAGGACATTTTTCCAGGGTTGCATATTCACCACACAAATCAACAGCCCGGTTGACGACACGGTTTAGCATGTCCGTCGTCCAGTATTTCGCCATCGAGGTTTCAATGATGATATTCTGCTTTTCCAGGTGGTCCATTATCAGTTTGTCTACAAATGTTCTGCCGAGCTTGACATCTGTGGCCATTTCTACCAATGAAAATTGAGTTGCCTGAGATTTGGAAAGCGGTTTGCCGTTGACCGTCGAATTCTTACAGTAATCTGCTATCCATTCATTTACCCGTTCGGCAGTGGCCACAGCACCGATGGCACACATAAGTCGTTCCTGTTGGAGTTTTTCCATCAGCATCAGAAAGCCCTGGCCTTTTTCGCCCAGTCGATTGGCCAGCGGGATTCGGCATTTCGAGAAAAAGAGTTCTGCGGTGTCTTGACTCCACATACCCATTTTTTCGAGATGACGTCCCCGTGTAAAACCGGACGTCTCGGATTCCACAATATACAGGGAAATGGCGTCATAAGAATTTTCAATCTCAGGATCCCTGGCCGCGACCACGACAATGTCTGCGTTGATACCATTGGAAATAAATGTCTTTGAGCCATCGATCACCACTTCATCGCCTTCCTCCACTGCTGCCGTCTTTATCCCGGCCAGATCACTGCCGGCGCCAGGTTCCGTCATCGCCACGGCTGTGACGATATCCCCAGATACACAACCGGGTAGATACTTCTGCTTGGTTTCTTCAGAACCATATGAATTGATATACGGTACCACAATATCGGAGTGCAAAAAGGCAGCCAGGCCGGTATGCCAGGTTCTAGTAAGTTCTTCAGCTACAACGACCGAATAAAGAAAATCACCCCCTATACCTCCATATTCAGGCATGACATCCATACATAGAAATCCGGCCTGTCCCATTTTCTGCCAGACACTTTTGGGAACGATTTTCTCTTCTTCCCACTTGTCAACGAAGGGTGTCACTTCTTTTGCCAGAAAATTTTGAAGCCTTTCCCGAAATTGACAGTGGGCTATAGTATAGTTTAGAATCTCCATAAAAACTACCTCCTCAAAATATAGAATGATCTATATCGTTTTGGCGTATTTAAGGATAACCGTCGCAAGGTATATGCCACATAATATTACTTACACTCTCAATCTAAACATGGATGTTCTATGAGTTTTAGTTTGGCTTTGCTCTGTGCTATATGCGCGGTTATCCGTCGTATTTCCCAATAAGCGAAATACTGCACACATTCATGGCTGGAAAGCCTCCCAGATTGTGGGTTAAGCCGAATTTGGGATCCTCGATCTGACGTTCACCGGCCTGTCCATGAAATTGCAGATATAGCTCGTACAGCATTCTCAACCCGGAGGCACCGATAGGATGCCCGAAGCATTTTAAACCCCCGTCCACCTGGCAGGGAGTTTTGCCGTCGCGGTCGAACACGCCATCCATGACATCCTTGTACGCTTGTCCTCTTTCGGAAATATACAGATCCTCCATGGTGACCAGCTCTGTGACGGAAAAACAGTCGTGCACCTCCATCAGACTGATCTCCTCCTTGGGGTTGGAAATTCCGGCCTCTTTGTAGGCTTGCGAGCTGCACTTACTGGTAGTGACGAAATGGTCTCCATCCCAATCGTTGTAACCCATCTCTTCTCCGCTGCTCAACGCGAGTTGCAGCGCCTTGACGCTCAAGATATCCTTCTTGCCGAGATCTCTGGCTTTTTGGGGCGTTGTCACAATTGCGCAGGCGGCACCGTCACTGACGCCGCAGCAATCAAACAATCCCAGTGGATGGGCGATGATGGGGGCCGCCATGACCTGATCCTCGGTCACCACTTTTCGCAGGTGTGCTTTCGGATTCAAGACGCCGTTAGCATGGCTTTTAGCTGACACATGTGCCATCGCCCGTTTCAAATCTTGATCCGGGATTTTATGCTTGGCTCCATAGGCACTGGCAAGCTGGGCAAAAGCTCCGGGTGCGGTCATGTTCGGAAACCATTGCCAGTTCAAGCTTCCCGAGTCCGACCCAACAAAGCTCGGCAATCCGCCGTAACCGGTATCTTTGAGTTTTTCCACACCCATGGCCAAGGCGATATCATAAGCTCCTGATGCAACCGCGTAACAGGCTCCCCGAAAGGCTTCGGTGCCGGTGGCACAAAAATTTTCAACACGGGTCACTGGGATATTCGGCAAGCGTAGCGTTAATGACAGCGGCAGTGCGCTGCGTCCGACATTGATGCTGTCAAAACAGGTGCCCAACCAGGCAGCGCCGATCTCATTCTTTTCGATTCCTGCATCTTCCAGACACTCCTTAAAGGCTTCCACCATCAACTCCTCGGCTCCCATATCCCAGCGTTCACCGAAGCGAGTGCAACCCATACCAATAATTGCTACTTTGTCTTTTATTCCTGTGGCCATTGTATATCCTCCTAGATAGAGGTTGATTGGTTCATTCGTTCATTAGGAAAATGGTTAATCTATAGGTTCAGAATCCGGGCCGCTTTCATCGCCAGGCGGCATAATAAGCGCGAAAATAGCGGTGTTGGCATCCTCCATTTCTTTGCCACCGCCCAACGAGTTAATCTTGTCCCAATTCTTATGGATCAGTTCGGGTGTGGGCGGATTTTCGGCATCGCCCAGTTGAACCGTGGGACCGGTGAGAATAGTGGCCCGATTAAAGTAGCCCATACCGCTATTGAAAATGGCGCCTGTCTCATTGCACCTCTCGCTGCAAAGATACATGACGACGGGCGCGACAAATTCCGGTTTTGATTTTTCGAAAAGGTCGGGTGGCATAACATCTTCCGTGAGTCTGGACGCCGCAATGGGTGCAATAGAGTTCACTTTAATATCATATTTTTTACCCTCGAGCTTCAATGTATTCATTAAACCAACCAAAGCCATTTTAGCAGCTGAATAATTGGTTTGACCGAAATTGCCGTATAGTCCTGCCGCTGAAGTCGTCATGACAATGCGTCCGTAGCCGTTTTCTTTCATGACTGCCATTGCTGGCCGGGTGACGTTATAGGCGCCGTTCAAATGAACATCCATTACCGCTTTCCAATTTTCGGGCTCCATTTTCAGAAAGCTCTTGTCC
>JASFJP010000025.1:0-15848 GCA_050121225.1 Desulfobacterales bacterium | reverse complement strand
AAGCGCTTTCCAAACTGCCTTCCAGAGAAGTGCTTCTGGGTCAGCTTCTTTCAACATTAAATATGGTTCCAACATCCTTTGTAAGAACCCTTGCTGAAATTCCGCGAGGACTGGTAAATGTACTGGCAGCCATAAGGGATCAAAAAGAGGCGGCATGATGTCAATTTGAGATTTTTGTGGAGAGTGTCGCTGTCTATGTAATCTGTTGGCAGCTTATTTCAGAGAAACTGTTTCAGCGACTGCTCAAAAGCTTTTAGATTTAAACCAACGATGAACCCATCATCGTTTAAATAATTTAAACATAAACCGGAGGAAAATATGGCAAAGGCAGATATAAGTAAGGAAGATGTAGTCGAGTTTATTGCAAGCATGTCGGTTTTGGAATTATCCGAACTGATAAAGGAAATGGAAGAAAAATTTGGCGTTTCTGCAGCTGCGCCGGTAGCAATGATGGCTGCCGGTCCGGCGGACGCAGCCGGCGGGGCGGGCCAAGAGGAAGAAAAGACGGAATTTGACGTTATGCTTCTAGCTCATGGTGATAAAAAGATCCAAGTCATCAAGGAAGTAAGAGCATTAACCGGATTGGGTCTCAAAGATGCCAAAGAGTTGGTCGATGGGCTTCCAAAGGCCGTTAAAGAGGGAGTTCCGAAAGACGAAGCTGAAAAAGTTAAGACCCAACTTGAAGAAGCTGGTGCGCAAGTTGAAATCAAGTAACTTCTTGGCAGTTGCCGGTAGTTCCGTCTCCGGCGGACTGGTTAGGAAACGCGTAGTTGGTTTATAGCGAGCGGTACTTTTTTTTAGCGACCGGCCACCGGCAACCAACTCTACCTGCGATACACAGCACTATAGTGGTTTGCGGGTGCACCCTTTTGCCGTGTTGATATGAAAATCAATTTTACAGGGTCAACCATGCCGAACACTGTGCATGGTTGCGCAATGATTTATGCCATACTGTACAAGCTATAGGTAATCATTTGGGGTTCGTTTACAGGTTAAGACGCCTTTTTTGACCCACAGGCAAGAGGGTCCTTAGATCTAGTAACGGCCGCTTCACAGCTAACCATGAAAAACAACTATGGGAGATGCCATGTCTGAAAGCCTTTTGGTGAACAAGCGCATTCGGAAAAATTTTGGCAAAATTAAGAAAATCGTTGATATCCCGGATTTAATCGGGATGCAGCGCGAATCTTTTCAACGATTTTTACAAATGAATATTCCACCGGAAAAGCGCAGGGAAATCGGTTTACAAGCCGTTTTCAAATCCGTTTTTCCAATCAAAGATTTCACCGGGAGTGCATCCCTTGAATTTGTATCATACCGATTCGGGGAAGTGAAGCATAGTATTGAAGAGTGCATACACCGGGGTATGACGTATGAAATATCTATTCGCATTACCGTTCGACTGGTGGTCTATGACATCGATACTGAAACCGGTGTTTCAAATATCCGTGATATCAAAGAACAGGAAATCTATTTCGGAACCATACCGTTAATGACCGAAAAGGGTACCTTCATCATTAATGGAACGGAACGCGTGGTGGTCAGTCAGCTGCATCGGTCATCCGGCGTCTTTTTTGATCACGACAAGGGTAAAACCCATTCAAGCGGGAAAATTATCTACAGCTCCCGAATTATACCCGTACGCGGATCTTGGATTGATATGGAGATTGATCCCAAAGATATTGTTTACATTCGAATCGATCGGCGTCGTAAATTTCCGGTTACAATCCTTTTTAAATCCTTTGGTTACACGGTTGAGGATCTGTTGGCGTATTTTTACAGATTGGAGAAAATTATCCTTCGGGGTAAGAGATGCTACAAACGATTCAATGAAGATTTTTTAAAAGGTCAGCGCGCCAGCAAGGATGTCAAAGATCCTGAAACCGGGGATGTCCTTGTCAAAAAAGGGCGTGTGTTTACCCAGCGCGCAATCCAGCGTTTGAAGGCAACTAAAGCCGATTTGATTCCCATTGATAGGGAGGAAGTCTTTGAACGCGCATTTGCCGTCAACATACCGGATCCTAAATCGGGCGAACTCATCGTAAAAGCCAATGATACGGTTGATGAGGAGAATCTAACACGGCTCGCCGACGCCGGCGTCAATGAATTCGATCTGCTTTTTATCGATGGGTATACGTCGGGCGATTCGATCCGTAAAACACTCTTAATGGACAAGGTTGAAGCTAAAGAAGAAGCCCTAATCGAAATCTATAGAAGACTGCGGCCGGGAAACCCGGCGACACCGGAGGTCGCTCAAGATTTTGTTGATAATCTCTTCTTTAGATCGACGTATTATGATCTTTCAGGTGTCGGGCGTCTGAAAATCAATCAACGATTGGGGATCAGCAGTGCAATTAATCTCAATATACTCCGCAAAGAAGATATCTTATCAACCGCTAAAGCGTTGATTGAACTTCGAGATACCCAAGGTGTAGTTGACGACATCGATCATCTTGGAAATCGAAGAGTTCGTGCGGTTGGAGAACTTCTGGAAAATCAGTATCGTATCGGGTTGGTCCGGATGGAGCGTGCGATCAAAGAACGTATGAGTTTGCAGGAAGTGGATGCTCTCATGCCCCATGACCTGGTGAATCCGAAACCGGTATCGGCTGTTGTCAAAGAATTTTTTGGAACCAGCCAATTGTCTCAATTCATGGATCAGACCAATCCACTGTCAGAAACCACCCATAAGCGGCGTTTGAGCGCTTTGGGTCCCGGTGGCTTGACTCGTGAACGTGCTGGATTTGAGGTGCGAGATGTTCATCCGTCCCATTACGGACGAATTTGTCCCATCGAAACCCCGGAAGGGCCGAACATCGGTCTGATTGTATCATTGAGCACCTATGCCCGGGTAAACGATTACGGTTTTATTGAAACGCCTTACAGTGTTGTTGAAAAAGCCAAGATCTCTCGGGAAGTCAGATTCCTGGATGCCTTCGAAGAAAAAGAACAACCTATTGCCCAGGCCAATGCTGCGGTGAACGACAAAGGGGAATACATTAATCCTCTGGTCACATCGCGTGTCGCCGGCGAATTTATGATGGTCAACCGTGACGAGATTGAATTGATGGATATTTCTCCCAATCAATTGGTTAGCGTGTCCGCATCCCTCATCCCGTTTCTTGAAAACGATGATGCCAACCGGGCATTGATGGGATCCAATATGCAGCGCCAGGCGGTTCCGCTGTTAATGAACCAGGCTCCGTTGGTTGGTACAGGTATTGAGGAAGTGGTGGCCAAGGATTCGGGTGTTACAATCGTTGCCCAACGCGATGCCTTTGTCGTGGACGTTGATGCATCTCGGATTGTACTTAAACATGATCCTTCCGACGATCCCAATGAGAAAGATGTGACCATCTATAGTCTCTCCAAATTTATCCGCTCCAACCAAAACACATGTTTCAATCACCGACCCATTGTTCGCAAAGGTCAACGCGTGCAAGCCAACGAAATAATTGCCGACGGACCCGCAACAGAACAAGGAGAACTGGCACTCGGGAAAAATGTAACCGTCGCCTTTATGCCCTGGGGTGGATATAATTTTGAAGATTCGATTTTGGTCAGTGAACGACTGGTCAGAGATGGCGTTTATACCTCGGTACACATCGAGGAATTCGAAATCGTCGCCAGGGATACTAAACTGGGGAAAGAAGAAATTACCAGAGATATCCCGAATGTCGGAGAAGAAGCGTTAAAGAACCTGGATGATAGTGGCATCATTCGGCTGGGCGCCGAGGTCTACCCGGGAGATATCCTCGTGGGAAAGATCACTCCGAAAGGGGAAACGCAGCTTTCTCCTGAAGAAAAGTTGTTACGAGCGATTTTCGGGGAGAAGGCCGGAGATGTAAAAGATACTTCCCTGCGCGTACCCCCCGGCGTTCAGGGTATTGTCATTGACGCCAAAGTGTTTTCCAGGAGAGGTATTGAAAAGGATGATCGCACTCGTTTAATTGAGGATGAAGAGATTTCCTCTCTCGAAAAAGACCGTGACGATGAGCTGGCCGTTGTGGAAGATGTGGTTCGTTCCCAGCTTGAAGAGTTTTTGACCGGGCAAAAAGTGTATGCCCAACTGAAAAAAGGCAAAAAGGTATTGATCGACAACGGGGCTAAAATTGACTCCCAGACACTGGCTAAGATTCCCATCGCGCATCTTGAAGGTATTGTACTGAAAGATCCCGGGATGACGCAACAGGTGCATGATATCCTCGAGCGATATCGCGATCAGTGTGAGCTTTGCCGATTGGCTTATGAGCAGCAGGTGGGACGCTATGAAAAGGGCGATGATTTACCTCCTGGTGTGATTAAGTTGGTTAAGGTTTATGTGGCCATGAAACGCAAGTTGTCCGTTGGAGATAAGATGGCCGGGCGCCATGGCAATAAGGGGGTTGTGTCGAGAATTCTTCCCATTGAGGATTTACCCTATTTTGAAGACGGTACGCCGGTTGATATGGTTCTGAATCCGTTGGGCGTGCCTTCTCGAATGAATGTTGGGCAGATTTTGGAAATTCATTTGGGCAGGGCGGCCAAGGGACTTGGTGATCAGTTGAACGATTTACTTGAAGAACAAAAAATAAAAGCTTTACGGGACAAAATGAAGAGGATCTTCTCTGAGGCATCAAATAAAAAACTTATCACCAGCATGGATGAAAAGAACCTGATCGAAATGGCGTCCCGTTACAAGAATGGTGTGTTTATGGCCACACCGGTTTTTGACGGTGCCAAGGAGGATGAAATCAAAGTGCTTCTTGAGGAGGCAGGTCTTGATCACTCCGGGCAGACCACATTGTATGACGGGCGAACCGGCGAGCCCTTTGATGAGAAAATTACGGTCGGGACAATGTATGTGATGAAACTGCATCACCTCGTCGATGATAAGATTCATGCTCGATCCATCGGGCCTTATTCTTTGGTCACCCAACAGCCTTTGGGCGGAAAAGCCCAATTCGGTGGACAGCGTCTGGGCGAGATGGAAGTATGGGCGATGGAAGCCTATGGAGCTGCTTATGCTTTGCAGGAATTTTTAACCGTCAAATCCGACGATATGGCCGGTCGGACCCGCATGTATGAAAAAATCGTCAAAGGCCAAAATGTTTTAGAGCCGGGTATTCCCGAGTCGTTTCGTGTAATGACCAAGGAGCTGCAAGCTCTGGGCCTGGACATCGCCCTTCTGGAGGAAGTGAAATAACAGACTGCATCAGGTTATCAGGCGCTTAGATCCAAATTTTGTGCTTTTTCTGGCCAGAAAATTGAAATTCGCAAGAACAACTATCGAACATTAAATGATGAATGGCGAAGTCAGTTAATTCGTCGTTTCTTAATCTTCAACAAAAAAAATAGGAAAACGCCATGGAAACTCTGTATGATTTCTTTGCAAAACCCACAGATCCTAAACGTTATATGGGTATACGCCTTGCTCTGGCAGCACCGGAGCAAATCCGAAAATGGTCTCACGGAGAGATTAAAAAACCTGAAACCATTAATTATCGGACCTTTAAACCGGAACGCGATGGTCTCTTCTGTGCAAAGATTTTCGGCCCGACGAAGGACTATGAGTGTAACTGTGGCAAGTACAAACGGATGAAGCACAGGGGTGTGATATGTGAGAAATGCGGTGTTGAAGTTATTCAATCTAAAGTACGAAGAGAGCGAATGGCCCATATCGAACTGGCCACTCCGGTGTCTCACATATGGTTTCTGAAAAGTCTGCCGAGTAAGATCGGAAATCTTCTCGATTTGACCTTAAAGAATATGGAAAAAGTCCTGTATTTTGACAGTTATATTGTGCTTGATCCCAAAGACACCCCTTTGGCACGAGGTCAGCTGCTCTCGGACGATAAATATCAGGAAGCTCTTGAGACGTATGGCTCCAAATTCGAGGTTGGGATCGGTGCCGAGGCTGTTCAGGCCATGTTGGAGAATATAGACCTGGACGACCTCTATGATGACCTGCGCAATCAAATTCGGGAAACCGGGTCGGTTGCCAAACGACAGAAATTGTCCAAACGCCTTAAGATAGTGGATGCTTTCAGACGATCCGGAGTCAATCCGGTTTGGATGATTATGGATGTCATTCCGGTGCTGCCACCGGATCTTCGTCCGCTGGTACCCCTTGAAGGAGGACGGTTTGCTACCTCCGATTTAAATGATCTTTACCGACGGGTAATTAACCGCAATAACCGTTTAAAGCGGCTGATCGACTTAAAAGCACCGGAAATCATTGTTCGAAATGAAAAACGAATGTTACAGGAATCTGTGGATGTGTTGTTTGATAACGGACGCCACGGCAGAGTTATTACCGGGACCAATAAGCGTCCCCTGAAGTCCCTTAGTGACACCCTGAAGGGAAAGCAGGGAAGATTCCGACAGAACTTGCTTGGGAAGCGGGTCGATTACTCTGGTCGTACCGTAATTACCGTTGGACCGGATTTACGTCTCCACCAGTGTGGTTTGCCGAAAAAGATGGCGTTGGAGTTGTTTAAGCCGTTTGTTTATTACCGTCTCGAGCAAAAAGGCCTGGTATCCACTGTTAAAAGCGCTAAAAAAATGGTTGAACGCGAAATCCCCGAAGTTTGGGATACTCTAGATGAAGTCGTCAAAGAATATCCAGTGCTGTTGAACCGAGCACCAACACTTCATAGACTCGGTATTCAGGCCTTTGAGCCGATTCTGATCGAAGGTAAAGCGTTGCAGCTTCACCCATTGGTTTGTACTGCGTTCAATGCCGACTTTGATGGTGATCAAATGGCGGTGCATGTTCCTCTGTCCGTTGAAGCGCAAATTGAAGCACGGGTCCTTATGTTATCGAGCAATAATATACTCTCGCCGGCTAACGGAAGTCCCATCATCGTACCGAGCCAAGATATCGTGTTGGGTATCTATTACATGACCCGCAGCATTATGGGCCGAAGAGGTGAAGGTAAAATATTTGCCAACGCTGAGGAAGTTCGTATGGCCTTCGACGCTCAAGCTGTGGATCTGCATGCAAAAATCGTACTTCGTATCCACGGCAAACGCTATGACACCACTGTAGGTAGAGTTCTTCTCTGGGAAATTATTCCGAAAGTCGATATTATGGAAATGCGTCACATTATGGTTCCCTCCGAGGATGAAGCCCAGCAAATTCTGAATCAACTCGATGAAGGCAAAGCCTTTCTCGACCTCGTTCGCAAACATTCGCAAGCTCCCGATAAAGAAAATGACGGCATCATTGGGAAATTAACGTTCAATGAGTTCAAAGGGGTCTTCGGCTGTGAAGACGCTGACGTTGAAACCCTGTATTCACTTAAAGCGGGAGAAACCAATCGGATCCCTCTGTTTGCCGATGAAGGTCATCATATTTTTGAGGTACTGGACAAGCAACCGGCCGTTCCCTTTGATATTGTCAACAATGTGATGAACAAAAAGATCCTGCTTGAGCTTGTGGATTATGTTTATCGGAATCTCGGGTCTAAAGCTACGGTCATACTTTCCGACAGGCTAAAGGACCTGGGCTACAAATACTCAACCGAGGGTGGACTTTCCATTTCCATTGACGCGATGATCACGCCAGAGGGCAAGCAGGACATTCTGAAAAAGGCGGAGAAACAGGTTGCCGAAATCGGTCGACAATACACCGAAGGATTGATCACCCAAGGTGAAAAATACAACAAAGTCGTCGACATCTGGGCCAAGGCAACTGACGATGTCGCCAATGAAATGATGGAAGCCATGAAATTAGCTCCGGTGCTCGATGAAGAGGGCAAACCGGTTATGGATAAAAAGAATAAACCGATCATTGATGAGAGTTTCAATCCGATATACATGATGGCGGATTCCGGTGCCAGAGGCAGCAAGGACCAGATGCGTCAGCTTGCCGGGATGCGCGGTTTGATGGCGAAACCCTCTGGAGAAATTATCGAAACGCCCATCATTGCGAACTTCCGTGAAGGTTTGTCGGTGTTGCAGTATTTTATTTCGACCCACGGTGCCCGAAAAGGCTTGGCCGATACTGCGCTGAAAACCGCGAACTCAGGCTATCTGACACGGCGGTTGGCCGATGTTGCCCAGGATTGCGTGGTTATCGAAAAAGATTGCGGCACGATGATGGGCGTAGAAGTGGAACCGCTGATGGAAGGCGGCGAAATCATTCAGCGTCTGAGTGAGCGTGTTTTAGGACGGACAGCAGTGGAAGATATGATGGATCCGTTCACTGAAGAAATAATCTGTGAAGCCGGACAGGAAATTGACGAAAATGTCGTTCAAAAAATTGAAGAAGCGGGTCTATCTAACGCCAAAATCCGATCGGTATTAACCTGTCGAAGTAAAAACGGTGTGTGCTCCAAATGTTATGGCCGCGATTTGGCACATGGTCGAGCGGTCGAAGTCGGCCAGGCCGTCGGCATATTAGCAGCTCAGTCTATTGGCGAACCCGGAACGCAGCTGACCATGAGAACCTTCCATATCGGTGGGACAGCCAGTCGTCGGGTCGAACAGGCAGATATTCGGGCCAGGGTGGATGGCACCATCAAATTTTCGGAATTAAACGTCGCCAAGAATTCGGAGGATGAGTATGTGGTTATGAATCGACGCGGAGGAAAATTCAGCATTGTCAGCGATAGCGGACGCGAATTGGAAAGTTTCCCCGTCATCTATGGTGCCCATCTGAACGTGAAAGACGCTAGCAAGGTCAAAGCCGGTGACCTCCTGGCTACCTGGGATCCATTTACAACCCCGATCATCGCTGAAGTTGACGGAACCGTTAAGTTTGGTGATATTGTCATCGGTCGGACGATGCAAGAGAAAGTTGATCCCGTCACTGGCAAATCCAGTCAAACGGTTATCGAATCCAAAAGTGCCGATGAACGGCCCAGAATATCCATCAAGGACAAAGACGGCAAGACAGCTAAACTCCCGGAATCCTCCGGTGTTGCACGATACGTTCTACCGATAAATGCCATTTTATTGGTCGAAGAGGGGAATGCTGTCAAAGCCGGGGACGTAGTGGCCAAACTTCCAAGGGCTACTACGAAAACAAAAGACATCACCGGAGGTTTACCGAGGGTAGCCGAACTTTTTGAAGTCCGCAAACCCAAAGAAATCGCTGTGTTGAGTGAAATAGACGGCTATGTTTCTATTTCTAAGGGAACGAAAAAAGGCAAACAGAAAGTCACCGTCACACCCGTAGACGTCGGCGAAAAGAAGGACTACCTGATTCCCCGGGGCAAGCACATTAATGTTTACGAAGGAGATTATATCCGAGCTGGCGAAGCTCTTATCGGCGGCTCCGCGATTCCGCAAGATATTCTCAGCATCAAAGGTGAAGTTTCCCTGGCGCGTTACTTAGTCGATGAGGTCCAGGAGGTTTACCGGTTGCAGGGTGTGCGTATAAACGACAAACACATTGAAGTCATTGTTCGTCAGATGATGAGACGCGTAAAAGTGGTCAGCGTAGGGGACACGGATTTTATCACGGAAGAGCAAGTCGACAAGATGAATTTTGAAGAAGCCAACCGGGCCGTGATTGAAAAGGGCGGTAAACCGGCTGTGGCTGAACCCCTTATTCTCGGCATTACTAAGGCCTCCCTGAGCACGGACAGCTTTATCTCTGCGGCTTCGTTCCAAGAGACAACTAAAGTCCTTACCGATGCCAGTATTGCGGGATCGGTCGATCACCTCAAAGGCCTTAAAGAGAATGTGATCATGGGCAGACTTATTCCTGCCGGGACCGGTATGCGGTTATACAATTATGTCGGAGTCGACACGGCTTGATCTGCTTAATGACGATAATCTGGAAATAGCAAAAAAATCATTAAAATTCCAATAAAAGGCTTGACTTTACTTTACTTCATGTATACATATCGTCATTTTGCAACACCGTGCGTTAATTGCAAAATTTCTATAGAAAAACGAGGGAAATATGCCGACAATTAATCAGTTGGTGAGAAAAGGCAGGAAGCGGATTAAACGAAAAACAAACACGCCGGCGCTTAAGGGGGCTCCCCAAAAGCGAGGAGTTTGCACACGAGTATACACGTCAACTCCTAAAAAGCCAAATTCCGCGTTACGAAAAGTGGCTCGCGTCCGCCTTACTACCGGTGTCGAAGTAACGGCTTATATTCCCGGAATCGGACACAATCTTCAGGAGCACTCGGTTGTTCTGGTTCGAGGTGGACGGGTTAAGGACTTGCCGGGCGTAAGGTATCATATCGTTCGGGGTACGCTGGATACCCTCGGCGTTGAAGACCGCAAGCAGGGTCGATCAAAATATGGAGCCAAAAGACCGAAGTAAAAACACGATGACAGTCATTTGTTAATCATCAATTAATAACAAACTCCTCTTAATGGCCCAATAACGACGAATAACAAATAACGAATATCCAAGAAATAGTTAATGGTGTAACCATGCCAAGACGAAGAGAAATCCCTGAGCGACCAGTTATTCCGGACCCTAAATATGATAGCAAACTGGTCTCAAAATTCATCAATTGTATCATGAAGGATGGGAAAAAGAGCATCGCTGAGTCGATTCTTTACGATGCATTTGATGTCATTGAAGAAAAAACAAAAGATTCGCCGCTGAAGCTTTTCGAGCAGGCGGTGGAAAACGTACGTCCGTTGATAGAAGTAAAATCCAGGCGCGTTGGCGGTTCAACGTATCAGGTTCCGACCGAAATCCGACCATCGCGACGAACCGCTTTAGGGATTCGATGGGTCATTGGGTACGCTCGCCAGCGCCCGGAAAAAGGCATGGCGAGAAAGCTTGCGGCTGAACTTATGGATGCCGCTAACAGAAGAGGCGCTACAATCAAGAAAAAGGAAGATACGCATAAAATGGCGGAAGCCAATAAAGCGTTTGCCCATTTTCGCTGGTAGGGCACCCATATTATAGAATAAAAGACTGAGACCATAGGGCATATTTTCGTATTGTGCCCTATGCATTTCTTAAAGGGGAGGACGGTAATATGGCGAAGGAGAAGTTTGAGCGCACGAAGCCGCACGTAAATGTAGGCACGATAGGTCACATTGATCATGGCAAGACGACGTTGACGGCGGCGATCACGAAGCATTTAGGCAAGAAGGGGATGGCGGATTATGTTCCGTTTGATCAGATAGACAAGGCGCCTGAGGAGAAGGAGCGAGGAATAACGATAGCGACGGCGCATGTAGAGTATGAGACGGACAATCGTCATTATGCGCATGTGGATTGTCCGGGACATGCGGACTACATCAAGAACATGATAACGGGAGCGGCGCAGATGGACGGAGCGATATTGGTAGTGGGCGCCGATGATGGTCCGATGCCGCAGACCCGCGAGCACATTTTATTGGCGCGTCAGGTAGGTGTACCGCAGATCGTGGTTTTTTTGAACAAGTGCGACATGGTGGATGATGAGGAATTGATAGAGTTGGTGGAGTTGGAGTTGCGGGAGTTATTGGACAAGTATGAGTTTCCTGGCGATGACACGCCGATAATCCAGGGTAGTGCGTTGAAGGCGTTGGAGAGTGATGATCCGGACAGTGCGGAGGCCAAGTGTGTATTTGAGTTAATGGATGCGATTGATTCGTTCATCCCGGAGCCGCAGCGAGACGTAGACAAGCCGTTTTTGATGCCGATCGAGGATGTATTTAGCATATCGGGACGAGGGACGGTGGTAACGGGTCGAGTGGAGCGAGGCGTGGTTCATGTGGGTGATGATGTTGAGATAGTAGGGATACGCCCGACGTTTAAGACGGTGTGCACGGGGGTGGAGATGTTTCGCAAGTTGTTGGATGAGGGTCAAGCGGGCGATAACATCGGGGTGTTGTTACGGGGAACGAAGCGCGATGAGGTAGAGCGCGGTCAAGTGGTGGCGGTACCGGGTACGATCACGCCGCACACGAAGTTTAAGGCGGAGGTGTATGTATTGAGCAAGGAAGAGGGCGGTCGTCACACGCCGTTTTTCAGTGGATATCGGCCGCAGTTTTATTTTCGGACGACGGATGTAACGGGGATATTGACATTGCCGGAAGGTGTGGAGATGGTGATGCCAGGGGATAATGTAACGATAGAAGCGGATCTGATAACGCCGATAGCAATGGAGAAGGAGTTGCGTTTTGCGGTTCGTGAAGGTGGTCGCACGGTGGGTGCCGGTGTGGTCAGTGATATTATTGAATAACTGTAAGGAGTTTTTCAGGTGAGAGTTATTGTTACCCTAGCATGTACGGAATGCAAACGCAGAAATTACACGACAACCAAGAACAAGCGAACGACACCGGATAAGTTGGAGTTTAATAAATATTGCAGGTTCTGCCGCAAGCATACGCCTCATAAAGAAACCAAGTAGCAACCGATGTTTAACGGATTATCCTTTTGGGATTCCCACAGGTTATTGATAATAAAACCTGCGAAAATCGGCATTTTATTGGAAGTTGCTAGATTGATAGACGATAAACTTAGAATCAGATGATGCAGGCCAGTAGCTCTAACGGTAGAGCGTCGGACTCCAAATCCGGGTGTTGGGGGTTCGAATCCCTCCTGGCCTGCCACATTTTTCTAATTAAGCTCAAAGCCTAAAGATCAAAGAATGGGAAGACGTTTGACACCTTTGCAGCTTTGAGCTTTGATCATTTCTGGAGCACAATGGGACGGATACAGAAAAAAAAGACATCGGGGGCAAAAAAGAAGAAAAAGCAAAGCGTTTCGAAAAATTCACCACAGCCGGTAAAGGTCGCCAAGTCCAGCGCTGCCAACAAAGCTGCTCTGAGTCAGGATACCGCTAAAATTAGAAAGAAGAAACAGGCTCCGCCGCAGAAAAAGCAACTGGCTACTTCAAGCCCTGCAGCCGTGAAGCCCAAAGATAACATCCTGACCAAAAGCATCCAATTTTTGCGAGAAGTCAAGGTAGAACTGAAGAAAGTAACTTGGCCGTCGCGGAAACAAACTATCGGCTCGACTGTGGTTGTTATTGCGCTAGTGATGCTCATATCCCTTTTTCTTGGAGTGGTTGATATGGGTCTATCCAGTTTGATTCGTATCGTTCTTCGATAACATGAGGAGAGAGAAGAGTGGCGTTAAAATGGTACATTGTCCATGTATATTCGGGCTTTGAAAATAAAGTCAAAGCGGCTCTGGAAGAGCGTATTGCAGCAGCCTCTCATCCCGAAAAATTCGGTGAAATTCTCGTACCGACAGAAGAGATTGTTGAATTGGTTAAAGGTAAACGGAAGACATCTTCGCGAAAGTTTTACCCTGGTTACATCCTGGTCCGAATGGAACTTAATGACGAAACCTGGCATATTGTGAATGATACGGCAAAAGTAACCGGTTTTTTAGGTGGACGCAGAAAACCGACCCCTCTTTCCGATGAGGAGGCCGACCAGATATTAAACCGCATGGCTGCAGGTAAATTGAAGCCTCAGCCGAAGTATTTCTTTGAATCCGGTGATGAAATTCGTGTTATTGATGGACCTTTTACAAATTTTAACGGTACCGTGGAAGAAGTTAATCAAGAAAAAGGCAAAATTAAAGTGCTGGTGAGTATATTCGGTCGTTCAACACCGGTGGAATTGGACTTTGTACAGGTCCAAAAATTATAGCAGGTAACGTATAAAATGGTCAAATTGCGCAATAGCCAAAATTTTTTCCGGTACCTACGCGACCTGATTTATACAGAGTGACATAAATCATTGCGCAAACATACACCGCGTTTTGTATTTTCAGTGCAATACGGTAGTTTCAAACCAAAACAATCTAAGGCTGAATACGCATTTTATATTGACGCTGTGTATAACAATTGCATCATCATAACTAAAGTCATTAAGGACTTAGGAGAAGACGAAAAAAATGGCTAAAAAGGTAATGGCGTTAATTAAGCTTCAGGTTGTAGCGGGTAAAGCGAATCCATCCCCGCCGATAGGGCCTGCGCTGGGTCAGCATGGTATCAATATTATGGATTTTTGTAAGGCATTTAATGCCAAAACTGCACAAGAAGAAGGAATGATCATTCCGGTGGTCATAACAGTATTCCAAGACCGATCATTTTCATTTATTACGAAAACACCACCGGCAGCGGTATTGTTGAAGAAAGCCGCCAAAATCGCCAAAGGTGCCGCTGATCCCAAGCGTGAGCAGGTGGGAACGGTTACCCGAAAGCAGGTCGAAGAGATCGCCAAACAAAAAATGGTTGATCTAAACGCCAATGATTTAGATGCTGCCTGTAAGATCATTGAAGGAACGGCCAGAAGCATGGGAATTGAAGTTGGATAGAAACGGTTATGCGTTGCGAGCTGCGCGTTAGATCGGCTCATTCTCAGGCAACGTGTGATACGAAACATGAAATACGAGGCAAGGAGACGAAGATAGAGATGCCGAATCGGGGTAAAAAGTATATACAATCCAAGAATAAGATGAGCGCTGGGGCATCAAACGGTTTTGAAGAGGCGGTGCAGATGATGTTGGAATCATCTTTTGCCAAATTCGATGAATCCGTTGATGTTGCGGTTCGATTAGGAGTGGATCCCAGACACGCCGATCAAATGGTCAGGGGCAGCGTGATTCTTCCGAATGGAACCGGCAAAGAGGTTAAGGTTCTCGTTTTTGCAAAAGGCGAGAAGGAAAAAGAAGCGCAGGACGCAGGTGCTGAGTTTGTGGGAAATGACGACCTGATCGAAAAAATCAAAGGCGGATGGTTCGGGTTTGACAAAGCTGTGGCGACTCCCGACATGATGGGCACGGTTGGAAAAATTGGAAAATTGCTCGGTCCCAGAGGCCTCATGCCCAATGCTAAGACCGGAACCGTCACGTTTGAGATTGCCAGAGCAGTGAATGAGCTTAAAGCCGGCAAAATCGATTTTCGAGTGGAAAAAGCAGGTATTGTGCATGCACCGATGGGGAGGGTTTCTTTTGGTGTTGAGAAAATCCTTCAGAACATTGCTGCTTTTTTGGATACCATTATTCGGCTTAAGCCGGCTTCAAGTAAGGGGACTTATCTTAAGGGCATCGCCATATCAACCACGATGGGACCCGGAATCAAAATTGATGCTGTGCATGTTAAAGACCTGATCAAATAATCTAAAGCAGTCAATTAATCTTATATCCGATTCCGGTTATTTCCAGAAGTCACAGGAGATCAATCTATTCCTTATCTGCAGCCGTAATGGCTTATGCTGCGTGATCAATACCATGCACGAAAATTAACTAGAAAAAAACTCTGTCAGAGACCGTAGGTTCATTATCTAGTGGCTAACTCGATGGTGTCTAATCGGCATTGCCGGCCTACCGAGGCAGCTGTGTGATAGCAAACTGAGCAGCTAAAGAGTATCGATTGCGATCACAGGTTATCTATAGCCAATTACCTCCGGTCGATCTGTCAGATTAGGAGAGGAGGTGACATTTCCGATTGAGATTAGATGAGAAGAAAAAAATAACTGACGATTTGCGAGATCGGTTTTCAAAATCTGCAATCGTTGTCCTCACGGACTACAAAGGGTTGGACGTCACGTCAATTAATGATCTGCGGCGTAGGCTCAGTGAAGAAAATATCGAATATCAGGTTGTTAAAAACACCCTGCTTGTGAGAGCTTCGGAAGATACCGAGGTCGCATTGATCCGAGATTTCTTCAAAGGGCCCAGTGCGATCGCGCTAAGCTATGAAGACCCAGTCGCTCCGGCCAAGATTTTAACCAAATTTGCGAAAGAAAATCAACGGCTTGAAATCAAAGTCGGCATTATGAATGGCAAGTTACTTGATGTTGATGCGATCAAAGCGCTTTCCAAACTGCCTTCCAGAGAAGTGCTTCTGGGTCAGCTTCTTTCAACATTAAATATGGTTCCAACATCCTTTGTAAGAACCCTTGCTGAAATTCCGCGAGGACTGGTAAATGTACTGGAA
>JASFJP010000024.1:0-16540 GCA_050121225.1 Desulfobacterales bacterium | reverse complement strand
TTTAATCCCTAACCCGGTGTCGCTCACACTGATCTTAATAGCAGAGCCTGTCTCATTACCATCAATGGGGTTGCCCTTATCATCATCATCGCACTTCGAGGCTGTAATCGAAACCTGCCCCGAATTAGGAGTAAACTTGACCGCATTGGAAAGAAGATTATACATGATTTGCTTAAGCATGCGTTTATCTGCTGTGATGATTTCAGGAATACCATCTGTATCCAATTTTAGCTGAATACGATGTTTTACAGCTTTTTCTTTGATCATGGTGAGGCTGTTTTCCAAGAGAATCTTCAAGTTGACATCACCCAGCTTGGTCCCCAGCTTTCCTGCTTCCACCTTAGAAATATCCAATATGTCATTTATCAGAGAAAGCAGGTGTTTGCTGCTTTGATGCACGTCGTTGAGATACTCTTCCTGGGTTTGGTTTAAATCTCCAAAACTCTTGCTTAGTACCAATTCGTTAAAGCCAATAATGTGGTTTAAGGGCGTTCTGAGTTCATGGCTCATGTTCGCCAAAAACTCGCTTTTTGCTTTGTTTGCCTTTTCAGCCTCTGTTTTGCTTCATTCCCTCCTGGAATTTGTGCCGAACAAATTCAAATGTATACGCAAGCACACCGACTAGAAACAAAGAAACCAGAAACCTGGCTTTAAACTCAATTTCATGGGTAGTTGTCCAAGATAGATGATCCTGAAATAAAAGGAAGGTAAGTGCTATAAGATAAAATGCAGTATTGTAAACAAGTCCTTCGTTGCGACCCAACATAAAGAAGCTGACCAGAGGATATACATAAAGCCAGTGCGCCATGTACCCATACGGTCCGCTTTCTGCCAGCAAATAAAAAAAGAGAATTCCTACAAAACCAATATCAATTCTTGAAAAGTTGGTTACACTTCTAAACTTTCTCAGGAGCGTGATGCTGAAAGTGAGCCCTAATCCAGCGATGAGAAGAAAGCTACCCAAAGGATAGTCGGCTCTCAGGAGATGAAGTGCAGAAAATACCAGCAAAACTGGAGCGGTGAAAATGACCATGAGCCCTGAAAGAATTCTCTTTGATTTTTCTTCAAGGTCAAGCTCCGACGGGCTTAGAAAACAGCTTAATTTATCAATGAATCCGTTGATCGTTTCAGACACCCTTTTGGCCATCATTGTAATCCTAGCATGCAGTGAAAAAACAACCTGTCCGGCATGGTTATCTGTATAAGAAGAGCAGCAATTTCTCCTTCAATTATGATTCTGTGGTAATATATTTAACTATCGGTCATTATTTGGAAAACATTATCTGTTGCGAATCCACAGCTAGTTTTATCTTGCTTGTTGAACCTATGTTTTAAATTATACTGGAATCCTAAAAATAAATGAGGTGCCCTTACCTTCCCCTTCACTCTCAGCCCATATCTTTCCACCGTGAAGGTCGACGAGGCTTTTTGTTAACGACAGTCCAAGCCCAGTGCACTGAAATCGACGGTTGGCAGAGCTTTCTACCTGTTCAAAAGGTTCGAAAATCCTCTCTACATCTTCCTTTATTAAACCAATACCGCTAGCAGAAACCTTGAAGCCCAAACAAAATGAATAAAGCAATAGGTACGATTCTCCTGAGCATAATGAACTCCTTATTTATAAACTCCTGTGTAAGAAAGGGTTGAAAATCTGCCTGAGGTGTTCCGGCTGGATTCCTACGCCTGTATCAGAGACGCTTTTTGTGATGTTACTATTTGAGCGGTTAATTTTTTTGAAAATGGTTAGCTATCACATTCAAGAAATTTTTAGTATCAATAGGTTTTGTGATGTAATCTTTGCAACCGGCTTCCAGAGCCTTTTCTTCATCTCCTTGCATTGCATACGAGGTCAACGCGACAATCGGTATGTGTTTTAAATCAGCGTGACTTAAGATCTTTTTAGTGGCATTTAAACCATCCATTCCCGGCAGTTGAATATCCATCAAAATGAGATCGGGGTGGTGCTCGTGAGTCATTTGAATCCCGGTTTCGGCATACAAAGCCTCCAGTATAGTATACTTGCCAATTGTTAGTGAGCCCCTGACAAGCTTCATATTTAATTCGTTGTCTTCGATGACCAAAACAGTGCTGCTATCCATAGTAGTTCAGATTATGCTTGTATAATAAAATGGAATGTACTTCCTCGGCCGCTTCCCTCGCTTTCGGCCCAGATTTTACCGCCGTGCAGTTCTACGAGTTGCTTGGTCAATGACAGACCTAATCCTGTACCTTGAAATCTTCGGTAATGCGAACTTTCAACCTGCTCGAAAGAATCAAAGATACGCTCTAAATCTTCTGAGTTCAGACCAATTCCGGTGTCAGATACACTGATGCAAATAAAACGACTCTCAGGATCGAAAACGTGCGGATGATTTGTATCATGCGCCTGCCAGTTATGAGCTGTTAACGATATTTGCCCATTGTCTGGTGTAAATTTTATCGCATTGGATAGAAGATTATAGATAATTTGCTTGAGCTTGCGTTCATCTGCGGTAATAGTTTCAGGAATGCCGTCGGTGTTGATCGATAACTCTACACTATGTTTCAAGGCCTTTTCTTTGATCATGGTCAAGCTGTTTTCTAAAAGTGTTTTTATTGGGACACTTGAAAGTTCGAGTTCAAGCTTACCAGCTTCAATTTTAGAGAGATCCAAAATATCGTTAATCAACGAGAGCAAGTGATGACTGCTGTCAATCACGTCATTAAGGAACTCTTCTTGAGTTTCATTAAGAGGACCATAATGCTTGTTGCAAACTAACTCAGTAAAACCGATGATATGGTTCAACGGTGTTCTGACTTCGTGGCTCATGTTGGCTAAGAATGCACTTTTGGAACGGTTCGCTATTTCAGCATTTATTTTGGCTTCCCGTAATTTTTCTTCCACTACTTTTCTGATGCTAATTTCATTTTTTAACCTTTCATTGGAATCTGCTAATGCTTGCGTTCTTTCCTCTATCTTTCTTTCCAGGTTATCATTGGCAGCCCGGATGGTCTCATCCATCCAGGATCGCTGTATCGCAATTGCATAAAATACAGCCAACCGCTTTATCAGCATGAGATCGCGCTCATCGTACTCACGATCCGGATTGGCAATACAAATTTGTCCCACCAATTTGTCTTCGACAAGCGCGGGTGCAAACATATACCCATGAATCGGAGTATTGCCAAAGATAGCAGTCAATAATTCCTTTTTCGTTGATTTGTTGGCCATTAATGACTTTTTGCTTTTCAGAATCTTACCAATTTTTCCGCCAAATTCGCTGAAAATAGGTAAGGGGGCATCAACTGAAAGATCGACTTCATCATTACCGATGACACTTGCACAAATAAAATGCCCTGATTGTGGCTCAAAATATCCGGCAAAACCATTACGACTTTCCGTGAGATATTTGATTTGATTTAAAATCGTGGAGGATGTGCACTCAATATCATTGGGCATGATCAACTTATTGGTCAGCTCGGAAATTGACGCATTGACCTCGACTTCCCACAAAAGATCGTCTTCTACTGATTTTAAGAGCCGTTCTAATTCTTCATATTTCCTTTTTGTTGTCACTTTGCTGCAGTTCTTTTCAAATTATCGTTGAATTCCCAAATAACTATCAATTGCATCCAGTAATCTCGAAGGGCTAAACGGTTTCTCGAAAAATAGGGTGTCATCCAAATCATCGATCCATTTCCACCCATCATCTATCATGCTGCAGGTTACGATGACGGTTAAAAAAGGTCGAATTTTTTTTAATGGATTGGTCTGCCGGCAGAATTCCTTGCCGTCCATAACGGGCATTTTGATGTCTGTCACCACGACGTCGGGTTGGTGTACCTTGAAGCTGCTGAGACCTTCTTCGCCATTTTTTGCAGTTATAACCTGATATCCTTTCTTCTTTAGCTTTAGTGCAACAACCCGTCTGATATAGGCTTCATCGTCAATGATTAGGATTTTCTTGCTATTTTTCAATTCAGCGTTGACCTCCTTGGATATACTGTTGACTGGTTGCCTTGTTTCTTTTATCTTCCACGATCTCGTCATCGATCGGGAAAAGTAATTCCTTGAACTGCTCGATCGGAGGAAGGGGCTCTTGATTTAGAATTTTCTCCGGCCTTTTGAATTTTTCCATCGCTTTCTGATTGACCCGTTTTCGATCAGCGTCCAGAATTAGGGGCTTAATTAATACAATAATTTCAGATTTGTCCAGACTGCGAGCGTTCCTTCCGAACAATATCCCTAATCCGGGGATACTGCCTAATACAGGAACAGCATTTTTCTCTTTGGTCTTATTATCTTGGATCAGTCCACCAATAAAAACGGTTTCTCCATGTTTGGCCATCAACCAGGTAGACACCAGCGCAGTCTGCGTTACCGGAATGCCGCCTGCTTCAAGCGTGGCTGAGGTGATGCTCGGTCGCACGCTGAGAAGTATATTGCATTTATCATCAATATATGGGGTTATTTCCAGGACGATCCCGGTATCTATAAATTGAATTGTCTCGGTGGATGTGCCCACATTAACGGTCGTCAGTCTATATCCCTGTTGTCCACCGACTTGCACTTTTGCAGCTTTACCATGGATAGCTATAACTCTGGGTGTGGCGAGAGCATCCACCGTGGTTTTCAACCGTAAAGCATCCAGGGCCGCTGCAAACTGGTGGGACGTCCCGGCACCGGTGATCATGTTACTAAAAAAACCGATACCGGTATCAGGCGCGGGTGCGACGTCCGGATTGTCTGCGGTGGGAAGAATGGCCTCGCTGAAGCCCGCCGTACTGATCCTCGCATCCCCCAAAATCTTGTCCCAGTCAACGCCTAAAGCCATATCATCCGTTAAGCGTACTTCCAGGATCTTAGCTTCTATTAACACCTGTTTCGGCATGATGTCCCAGGAACGGATGATAGTTTCAATCCTCTTTATGTTCTCCAGTGTATCTTCCACGATGATGGTTTTGGTTGGTTCGTGAATCTTGACCATGCGCATATCCGGGACAGCACCCAAGATTTCCTGAATCTTATCAATTTCAACATATTTAAGTTTAAAGATCCGCATCTCAACCTCTTCATCTGGCGTATCCTCCTCATCACTGGGTTTGTGCACATAATAAAGATCGCCCTGTTTGGTGTATGTGAAACCACCGGCCAGACATATAGCTGTTAACGCTTCATTCAGAGTGACCTCATAGAGGTGAACAGAAATCTTGCCGGATACATCCGGTGCGGCAATAATATTGATTTCCCGTTGCATCGCCAGTGCTGAAAGTGCTTCTCGAATATCAATATTGATATAATTGATGCTCATCAATCTATCGGAGTCCGAATGAATAGACGCTTTAACCGTTTGTTTATCTGATCTCGCTATCAATACGTCTTTGGTCTCTTTGGACCTGGTACCAGCGGATTTTAAATTGCCTTTGTCGGTCTTTTGAAGAAACGGTGACGACTGGGCAAACGATAAATCCATGCGCACCAAAGTAAGCGCCAGGAAACTCAGACTATATATGAGTGCTCTATTCAACCTTCAACATCTCCAGGGCAAGTTTTCTTTCACCTGCCTCTATCACGATTGCTTTTGTCCCAATCCAGACCACTTTAAATCCGTCGATCTCGTCTCCAGTTCGTAAAAACGTATCATTGACGATGGCAATGGGCCTGTCACCTCCGACAATCGTGCCTTTGAGCCTTAAGGGTGGGAGCGGTTTTTGCTTCTCCTTATTCGAGCTCTGAATCTCAGCGAGATTTGCTCTTTTCAGAGATATTGATGGCGCAAAAATATCCCGGGCAATCGGATGAAAAGATTCAGTCGAAAGCTCTTTGTTCAATTGCGTTCGGCCTTGAATTATTGGCTGAACGCTACTCAAATCAATTTTGGCTGGTACTTCAACCTGTTGACTAGATTGCACATCTGCTTCCGCTTTTTTATAAAAAAAACGAAAATAGCCAACCATCCCGAAAACCAAAGACAAGCCAATGACCACATACAGTTTTATGCGCTCGGTATTTTTTCCTGGCATTAAGCACCTTCTAAGTTTAGAATGACGATTGACGACTGACGAAGGTTTTTTGCGCTTTCTCTTCTACATACTTCGTTCGTCATTCGTAACTCGTAACTCCTCATTCGTCCTTATCTTTGTGATTTTGAATTACGATTGACGACTAACGAATTACGATTTACGAACGTTTTTTAGAGTTCCGCCTTGCTGTTTGTGCGCTCTTCACGAATATCGATATCAATTCATCGCACTCCTCAATCAAAGGCTGAATTTTCGAAACGGGCTGTATCAATTTTGCTTTCGCAATCATGATTAACCATACCCTTGTTTCCCGCAACTCTTTAAGGACAATTTTCACCTTATGAATGAAGTCAGAGCGCGATTCGGCATCCTGTGCCTCTCCGTAATTCGGAGCAGGTGATGTGCCGCTTCGTATCAATTGACCGCATATGTGATTTCCGATTTTCGTCTTGGGTAGCGCACCTGCCAAAAATATAACTTTGACGGCAAAATCAATCAGGCGCTCCTCAAGATCGCTTTTCATCTTTCTCTTCGTCATTCTTCATTCAATGTTCGTCATTCGCTCCTCGTCACTCGTCATTCGTCATTCGCTCCTCGTCACTCGACACTCGTCATTCGTCACTCGTCACTCGTCACTCGTCATTCGTCACTCGTCACTCGTAAATCGTTACTCGTCATTCTATTTATTTTAGTGCCGTTCAAACACACTTGCCGTCACATTGACTCGGCAAACCTGAGCCTTATTGGTTTTGGTCATTTGCATCGTTTCCATCACGACCATACGGTTCATTGTTTCAAGATCGTAAAGCAGTTGGTAAACGCTTCCAAACGGACCCTCGAATACCAGGCGGATCGGGATTCGATTGCAATGTTTCTCTTCTACAGCCGGCTGAGGCTGAAGGCTTATTAGATTTACGTTTCGTTCGTTTACTAATAAATTCACGTGCTTCAGAAATTCCCCAATTTTCGATGATTCCGGAATGCGCTCATTCAGAATATTCAATTCTTTTCTGGCGTTATCCAGGACTTTTTTAAGGTGCTGCAGATTTGTTTCGGCTAGATTTAAGTCCTTTAATTTTTTTGCCAGAAGTTCGTTTTCCTGGCGTAGCAGCCTGTGTTGTTTGAATGTCCAATTCAGCGTCCAGTATCCGAGAACCAACGATACTGTGATGAGCAATGCTATACAAGCTCGGTCCAAAGTGTGTATCTTTAAAGCCATAATGGATCAGATTTCATTTAGCTCGCACTCAATTTCAAATTCGATTACTTTTGTCTGATCGCCGCGATCTCTGCTTGCGCGGTCAAAAATCGTTTCGCGAGCAAACTTTAATAAGACACCCTTAATCATCGTTTCACTTGAAAGCTTGATTAAAAAATCACCTAGTTCTTCATTGGATGACGAAAATCCGCTGAGTTTGAGGTTGGCTCTGGTATCCTTCTCGCTGCCACTGCCCGTCGTGAGCTCCCTGAGCCAAGTGGATTCATTTATAATTTCACTGATCTTCTGGATTATTCGCCAACACACCGGACCTCTGGCTATTGTGTTGAGAACCGCCTGCTGCTGATCTAATTTTTCCACTTCTTCCTGAATCCGTTTGATTTCTTTAATTTTCAAGCCCAGATTGGTGTGGGTGTCTTTCAGATTTCCAAAAGCACTTTTTTTTGCCAAAACAATATGCTTTTGATACAGGTAAAAACTGAGAATCAAACTGAGCGAAATCATCAGGCACCCTATCCAGAAAGCAAGATGCCTGTTTAAAATCATACGGGTTTGGATGTGGGGTGGAATTAAATTAACGTCTCTCAGGGCCATGTTACCTTCCTCATCGCAAGCCCCAAAGCCAAAGCAAAATTTGCCCCTTCACTGACATCCGTAATTGTGCCATTATGTTGAAAACCGTTTTCTCTTATCGGATTGACTAATATTGTGGGAAGCTGCAGCCTGTTTTGCATATACCCATCCAAATTACCAATCATGTTCGCCAGGCCATAAAGGTAGGCGGTTTCAAACGTCGGATTCTGTGTTTCAGACCTCACATAGGCCATAAGCTTATGGCATTCGTGGATCAACTCCTCAATATAGGGAGTAACAAGCTGATAAATTACTTTCAGCATGCTATCCATTTCGGTTTTTTCGGATATATCAGACCTCTTTTCAGACTCTAGGCGGTCTTCATATCGAAGGCCGTAATTCGTGAGCAACATTTTCGCTTTGTTCTCTTCGCCCAAGTGTTCGAAGTTGGCTCGCAGTTTATCAACAAGGGGTTGTATGCCCCAGGTAACAATGCGCTGCGCTAAAATATCTTCTTTGGTAACGATGGATAGTAGACTTTCCGTATGGCCGATATTGCCTAAAATGATCGGATTTTCGGAAGGTGTAGACAAAAACTGATGCAAGCGAAGTAAGGCTGAGACGCTGAAATCAATAATTACTGCACTCAATCCGGCTTTTTTTAGCATGTTAAGATAGTGTTCGATATGATCCCTGCGGCTGGCGACAATGGTCACTGTATATTGATAATGACCACCTGATGGGGCTGATGAAATTGAGGGATAATCGATTACGGCATCTTCTATGGGAAAAGGCATGTATTTCTTTGTTTCACGTACAATAAGCTCTTCCACGTCATCGCCCTCACTCATTCGAAAACGAATCGGGAAGGTAAAGATTTCCTGAAAGGGTGGATGCATAATCACTTTCTTCTCTTGAAATCTTTTAGATTTAGCGATCTCCTTAAACAAGGGAATTAGAACATCGTGTGCATTATCCAGATTATCGACCTCATCGTTGAGTCCTTTATGCCACAATCCTCTGACGACCAAACCCTTGCGGCTTTTCTTGAACTGGGCGGCATAAATATGCCGATTTTGGATGTCAATACCGATGGGATATGTCGATTTCAGTTTTAGCATGGGATCGCTTTCACTTGAGCTAACCCCGACAAACCGGTTGGAGCAATGCGGAAATCCCAGTTTATTGGGGAACCAAATAGCTTTACAATGACAAATAATTGACAAGCTTGACAAATATGTGTCGTAGGCGAGCCTCTCCATGTATGGAAAAACCAGGCGCCGATCTCCCGGGTCCAGTAAAACAAAAGGTTTAGTGGAGCAAGCCGGCCTGCATTAAAAAAAGGGTCGCACTGGACCCCGACAAGCTACACCGCGCTATGTGGATAGATGCAAGGCTTATGCCATGATCATGGGTCTAATTCGATACCGTTGGTTATTGAAATATCAGCAAAAATTCGTTGCATACACGATTTAGGAGATTAGTGTAATGGAGTGATGGAGTGATGGCTTCCGGCTCAGCCGGAAAATATAAAATGTGCAAGCGCGAAGCGACATCATTCTATTCAAACTTCTGACGCCTTGTATGAAACTAAATTAAAAAGCGAACCGCAGAATACCCGCCTGCCATGCAGGGTGCGTTGGGTTAATTTGAATACCAAGTTATCAATCTGAGCCTGTATTTTGTCCCAGACAAGCGGCAAGGCATTGCGGGCAGGTCGAATGACGAATAACGAATGTCGAAGGGTGGCATCGCTTTGCTCGATCTTTTTCTAAAATAGACAGAATTCATTCCTTCGATGTTCGATGTTGGACGTTGGATGTTCGACGTTCATCAGTTTCTTTTTCGATCAGACTTGCCGCTCTTCAGTCCAGCGGCGGGGCTGACTTCTGACTTCTGCGTTTCAACGTCTGGTCCGCCCTCTCTCCGAGCTGTAGGCTCTGTGGGCCGGAAGCTGGACAGGAATCTTCACATCTTATTTTTGGCGACGTACATATTCATATCCGCCCGTTTCACGAACGCTTCCTCTCCTTCTCCCGGCGTATATTCAGCAAACCCGGCACTTACCGTCATGTGCACCGCTCTATCGGGATTTGGTAAGAATTCATGGGTGTTGACAATTTTTTTAATCCTTTCGGCTACGATGGCCGCACCCGGTTCCTGGGTTTCGGGCAAAATTCCGACAAACTCATCTCCCCCATATCGATAGGACGAGTCAGGCCCCCTCATACAAGACTGAATAGCCTGTGCAATTTTCCTGAGAACTTGATCTCCCTCTAAGTGTCCGTATTTGTCATTGTATTTCTTGAAATCATCAATATCGATAAAAATGAGAGACAAAGGCTTTGAATAACGATCGGCTCGTTCTATTTCGTCCTTCAATTGATTAAAAAAATACCTTACATTAAAAAGCCCGGTAAGTTCATCCGTCATGCTCAGTTCCCGATATCTTTTCTCACTTTCTATCAGCGCTTCCTCGGTTGCCTCGCGTTTTTTTATTTCAGCCTTCAATTCCTCGATTTGTTTGGCGGAATAAAGCACGAAACCCATGGCGATAAAAACCGGAAAAAAAACAATGAATTCTTTAAAGCCAAAAATAGGATATCCACTGATAAATCGGTGAAGATTTTCGTAGGCTTGCAAATAAACCATTATCATGGTACCAAACAAGGAGAAAATGATGACCCATAATATACTCCTCAAAGATGGGGTTTCAACGCGCGTGTTGCTCATACTTATACCTCGCCAACAGAATTAATTGTTCTTCGAAAGTATATTCAATAAAAGTATTTTAAGGTTACCAAAAGTTTTTGATGGATTCGGCCCATTACTCCAGCACTTCTATTACGATAGGTCTGGGCGAAGCCACAACTCAGGTGTTCCGGAAACAGCATTGGTATCAGTTACGGTGCAATAATTGTATCCGAATCCTCCACATTCAGGCCTGGATTATAGGTATATCCAGTCTTTACTACGCTGTTGACCGTGAATGTAAATGTACCTCCATTCTTCTTGCTGGGTGATTCCAACATGACTTTTCCATCACTACCCGTGTTGCCCATACTCTCCCCGCTCACGGCCCCGGACCATTCTCCAGATACAACAGCACCGGAGATATCCAAACCATTTGTATCTTTTATCCAAACGGTTGCTTGGCCATAGTAGAAAACTCCCTGGTTGCGAAACCCCATGGTGATGTCGTAAACATATATTTCACTGGAAGGAGTGGTGGCGGAAGCCTCGGTAGACCAGCCGGTTTCGTTCTGGGCGGCCGACTTATCCCGTGCCTTGACCCGGTAGGTGTAGAGGGTTACTTCAGAAAGGCCTGAATCCACATAGGTGGTGCTATCCTGCCAGCCGCTGTCATGGCAGCCGCCGGACGTGCATTCAAAGTAGTATTCCACACCACTCGGGTCGGTGGCCGTGGTAGCGATCATGCCGATGGATGTCGGGTCAACCGCCGCCGGCGGGGTGGCCCAGGTCATTGGGTCCGGTGTCGGCGGGTCTGTGTCGCTGCCCCCCGCCAGATTCAGGGTCACGATCAAGTCCACCGAGGAGTCCCCTATCAAATGATCGCAGGTCGCAGGATTGAAGGTGACCGCCTGCGACGAGCTGGTGCCGAAGGGTGCGGTGGCATATTGATTCAAAAGACTGCCGACAAAGTTGATGATAAACGCCTGGTCGTTCGAATCGACCAGCAGCAGCTTGTCCGTCCCCGGCAGGTGCGCCGCGCCCGAAACACCATACGTCAGACCCGAGATGTCGATGCTAGACACCCAGGTGCCGCTTTGGTCCACCAGGTAAACCTTGTTCTTGCCCATGTCGGGAATTGCCAGGTGGTTGTCGTACGACCCGCTGGCCGTCACGCCGATAAAAGCCACGTCCACGGGGGTGGCTGAATCGAAATCGGCCGATACATTGGTGGAAAAGGAGCCGACCAAATTACCGGAAAAGTCGAAGTAATTAATTACATCATCTTGTTTGTCGCTGACGGCCAGATGGTCGGCCCAGGCCCCGTTTTGCACCAGGGTCACGCCAGTGGGGGTGCCGCCGGGCACCGCCAGGCTGGTGAGCAGGTTGCCGGAAAGGTCGGTCATGTAAAACATGTCGGCCGCGTCCACACTGAGCAGCGCTCCGTCGGCCGGCACGGCGGTCGAGTTAAAGCTCATCCCCTCCGGTAGAAAGTCCAGCCCTTCGAGGGACCCTGAGCCGTAGGCGGTGGTGGAAAACTCCCCGGTTTTTGTGTCCGGCGTATAGTCAGGATTGCAGCCGTCGCACCCGCCCGCCCATTCAATGGACCGCCGGATCAGGCCGCGGCCTGCGCCGCTAATCGAGTTAATATCAACGGGTGTGGCCCCCTGACCCGAGCCCATGGGTATCTGGACACGGCGACCGGCAGCGGTTCCCCCGCCGCTGAGCGAGTCTCCCTGGGACAAGGTCATCAGGGCCGGTTTGCCCGTATCCCAGGTGCCCACCGGATTCACCCCCTCAGCCACCGGTTCGTTGACGATCTGGTACCACTCGTTGGCGGCATAGGGCGCCACCTGGATGGTTCCGAAAGCCGAGGTGATGTAGTGGTTCGAATCGACCTTCAAAGTGGGCAGCCCCCCGCCCATGCTCACTCCGGTGCTGAATCCCAAGTCGTCGAGCATGTCGCTGTTTTCATTCACCACCCCGATGGGTGTTTCCTTTAGTTTGTTCCCCAGTGCGTTAGCCAGAGCTTCCTGGGAGATGTAGGCAACATCGTTGCCCGCGGCCTGGATATCGAAGTTGGCCTGGGTGTCGTCATCGTCGATCAGGTCGACGGTCCAGCCCCAGCCTTCCATCAATGTTTTTCGCTGCGATTCCTGAACGGTCAAAGCAGTGGCATCTTCGACTACAAACAGCAGCCGCCCATTGCAGCCGCCCACTTCACCGACGACAACCGTGACCTCGTCGGAAGCCTCAAGATCGCCGTCATTGGCAGTCAGTCGCAGCACATAGGTGCCGGCTGCTGAAAACGAGGCTGTGGTGTCGACCTGGGCGACGTCGCCGAAGACCACCGTGCCCGGTCCGCTAATCTGGCTCCAGGTCGTGGTAAACGCTGCCGGCGGATTGGGCAGCCCGTCGTCGCTTACCGTGCCGTCGAGGGTCGCATTGGCCGGCAGATAAACAACCTGATCGGTCCCGGCATCAACAATCGGCGGTAGATTGCCCCCTGAGCCGCTTCCTATCCCGCCAGTTCTGGGAACGTTAGCCTCGGCAAGATCAAAAGCGACATCGTTCTGAACAGAAATGTCGGGTTCCAGCAGTATAGCTGGGTTACCCTTAAACTGATTACCTGTCCAGAGGCAGTAACGCAGATCATTTGAGTTGGTTTCACTTAAAAGGATGATTTTTTCAGATTGGAAGATGGGATGAAGGCGGACTAGCCAAGGTTGATGTTGAAGGTCCGGTCCCTCCTGCACGGTGCTGTCGACTAGCGCTGTCCCCTTACGCCATGCGATTGACCGCACGTTGGTCAGCCCCCAGGGAGACCAGGCGACCACTGCATCCTCGCCGGAGGCCTCCCAGGCAACATCCAGGGCCTGCACGGCGTTATTCGCGCATGAGGTTTCGACCTCGCGGTAATCAATCCATGCATCCCCATCCCACACGGCAACGGTAATGTCATAGAACTTGTCTATCCCGGCCACAACAATAGTGTCGCTGGTAGGATCGGCAGCAGCACGAAGGACGAACACGTCATTAATAAAACCGGAAGCAGTATTTTCAGTGCCCAGGGCAGCTCCATTCCATACCAAGTATCTAACGGCTCCTCTTGCGGCCCAAAGGATGAGTGCGTCGCCGCTTTGCTGCTCGTAAACAATTTGTGCAATACCATGTTTGTCAGTGTCCGTGCTGCTCTCAATAACCCCCAAATCCGTAAACGCCGCTCCATTCCATCGAAAGAGCTGAAGCTCGTTATTCCAGTTCACCGTGGCGATCAGGATATCGTCATTGCCGGGACACGATGCCATGGTGACTAACCTTAATGCCCCGCTTGCAAGATTGAAGGCGGGCTGGGCGCTGGCATAAAGCCAGGCAGTCCCATCCCAGACATTGTAACGCACCATGGTTGATCCGTCATAGCGACCGACCACCAACGCATTGCCCGACTGGCTCTCGTAGGCGATGTCGAAGCACTTGTAGTTCATTTCGGCATTTGTAGCAAAGGAAAGCTGATACCCCCAGGCCGTGCCATCCCACACCATAAACTGGATATCATCATTACTGTCGATCAGGCCAGCGACTATCTCTTTGCGGATAGGGCAACCCTCGAGCTCCGCCCAGTGAATCATGGGTGCAGATGCTGCCGGAATGTTAGTAAGATCGGTCCACTGAGCACCGATAAGTCTACGATACTTTGGATTTGGGCTATAGGACGTTCCATATATGGTAAATACATTCGAGGGGATAATGTACTGCACATAGCTCTGGTTTACCACGCTGTCTTGGCTGACACCCATGGTTGCTACTGTGGCAAAGGTTGTCTCGGTGGGTTTTCTTACCTTGTAACCATAGCGGCCATCTCCCAGGGAGTGCATGTAATACTTCTCGGATTCCGGTGCAAATTCGGGATTGTTCAACATGTGCCAGAGCGCATGGTTGGCTGCACTTTCAGCCAGATACTGGGCCTGCATGCTGGTTCCGCGGTTTAGGGTGACAGACGACATAATGCCGACCTTGTATATGAAGGCCAAACCCATGGTGCTTAAAATGGCAAGCAGCACTAAAATCGCTATATAACCGATACCGGCTTGCGATTTGATGAGTATGTCGAATCGAGGTTTTTGCAAAGACACGTTCCTTACTTCACCCTTTTTCCGGTTCTTTGGAATGTGTTCCTGGGATAAACATATTCTGTGAAAGTGATGCTTTGGCCGTCATCGCCGGTCAGCGTCAGGGCGATCAAGATTCTCTCAGGGGCTTCATAATTGACCTGAAATGAGGTGACATGGTCTGACAAAATAATTGTTTGTCCATCATTTATATATGACACCTCGAGTGTGTTCGCACCACTGTCAAAGGCATAGACCACAGGATCAAGGGAGTCTTCATTTCTTAAACCATCTTCATCGTCATCTGTGGCCGTATCACCGTTGTCGACTTGACCATCGCCGTTGTCATCCATGCCAGCGACGCCTGACGCATTATCATCGTTGCTGTCATGAAGCGCATCCTCATCGACGTTGCCGTCTCCATCATCGTCGTATCCGTTGGTAGGATCCTCCTCTGTTGCTCCGTCCTCATCATCATCACCGTGCTCCATAACATGCTCATCAACCAAACCATCACCGTCGTCATCCACACCGATAATTCCCGGTTCATCGTCCTTTGACATATCCGCACCGGTGTCCTCATCGATTCGTGGAAAAAGAGGGTCGTCAAAATAAAAGTCATTGTCGTCATTGACGTAACCCGAAAACGCGAGGATGTCCCGCGTTGGCGAATGCGCGTTGGGAATTAAGAGAAAAGTAGAGCGTCTAACCCCATCGGTCATGCGCTCCATGGCAATTAATCCTTCATGATAAAGCTGGAATCGAGCCGAGCCGTTTTTGTGGGATTCGAAACAAATTGACATTAATGGAATGGCAGCGGCCGCAATGATTCCCAATATAGCCGTGGCAAAAAGCAGCTCAACCAAGGTCAGACCTTTATGGTCGATTGGTTTCATATTTTCCCTACCAAACCCTCATGGTCAATTAAAATGATTGTTAGACTGTGATTTGCCGAGCCGGCTAATGACAAGTTCACTTGTTTTGCTGTCGGTTCCGGAATGGTGTCGCCATCCAAATCAACTGGAGCCACACTCCAATTGATCGTATAATTTTGTCCCTTCACCGTAACGATTTCGGATCCATCGCTAAGTTCTGCGAACGCTTTTCCCGCCAGCAACTCCATTCGGCTGCGCAGATAGCCGTCTAAAGGCATACGAATCGCATCTTCATCGATAACGGTATAAGCGGATGAATACATATACATGATTACCGACGCTATGAGACCTAACAGCACCACAGAAATACTGACTTCTACGAGGGTGAACCCGCCATAGAATCTAAAAGGAGTAATGGAGTGTTGGAGTGTTGGAGTAATGGAGTTATAATTATTTTTACTCATATGCAGCATTGCTTTCCTTTACCAGAAGGTGATCTGTCCATTCTCCACGTTCTCTTTTATGTTCCAGACTCTAAGTTTTTTATAGCCACGATTCTTATTCTTCCGCATAATCCATCACTCCACCATCCCACCCGACATTCCACCACTCCATTACTCCACTACTCCACCACCACTGAACCTCTTCGGTGATCATTTACTACCGAATTCACTCACTCGCTCACGGTGACCTTGCCGGTCAGTGCATCCAGGGTCACAACCATTTGACGGTCTCCCAAGGCAAGCGTGACGGTACCTCCTTTCGAGGGGGCGCCCAGCGTATCGAAGAAGACGGGAGCCTCGACATTAAAATCTGATGCGGTGATGTCCACCCCCCCGAACCGACTTTCATTGGGAAGGATAATCTCATAGTCGGTTCCTTTATTCAGAGGGTATTGCATGAATTCATAGGTCCCACTTTCCATATCACCGGCAACCAGCTCATCCCCGCCCCCAAACAGGTCAGCCGTTAATTTGTAATATCTTACGGCAATCCGATCCTGTGGCGCCCCGATTGCCACTCTGATCTTTCGGCCGGACGTCATGGCGGTCAATTGGGCGTACTGCAAA
>JASFJP010000023.1:0-16600 GCA_050121225.1 Desulfobacterales bacterium | reverse complement strand
CACCTCGATACCATTTATACGCTTGTAATTCTGCAAAGAGCGAGCCCGGATTACTCTCTGGATATTAGGTCACAAATATATGACCTCAAATGAGCGCAAATAAAATCAAGCAGTTAAATAACTTATCTAAGATATGAACTCTGGGTCCTTTTTCAACCTTTAATGAGCGTTTCAAATTTCAAAAGAAGGGAGAACTCTTTTATTTTACCAGGAATTCTATCGGTTACCTGATTTGGCTCAAAATGTTCTATGCGGCAAACTTTCGGTTCGCCCCGCAGGTGTGATTTCGAGGTAGTCCAGTTTTCGTTGCAGCTCTTCAATGGTAGCCGCACCACCGTAAGTTAATCCCGAGCGTAATCTCATCGAACAAATCCGCAGACAGCTTGCCCTGCCCATGAATCGCCGTACCAACTTTTTGCGCAAGAGACTCCCTGGCGGCGGTTCATGCCAGTAGCCATCTAATTGCCTCGGGCTTAAAAACTTATGCCATTTTATTTCTTCAAATCAAATGGCTTTCTTAATTGGGGGTTGACAAATTTATATTCTTAAACCATTATAACTCATATGACATATATGGTTTAGGTCCGATTAAAGATGGAGGTCTGTTATGCAAAGGACAGTTGATGTGACCACTGCACGTCGGCAATTTGGCACATTGCTTGATGAAGTGTTTTATAAGGGCGATGTTATTACTATCGAAAGGAAAGGGAAGCCTTTAGCTCGTTTGATCCCTGTAAATACAGAAAATCATTACCAGGCGCAAGCTCCCCTTGATTCCGAAAGACAGAATTTACTTGATCAGTTACACAGTTTACCTGCCCTTTCAATGAATGAAAATCCGACAGATGTGTTACGTCAAATTCGTTCGCAAAGACGAATACGGGCCATAAAGAACCATGAATAATATAATTGTACCGGATGCGAATGTTTTTCTAGAAATGATATACGGGCGTTCTT
Source organism: Desulfobacterales bacterium (assembly GCA_050121225.1). Classification (GTDB taxonomy): domain Bacteria; phylum Desulfobacterota; class Desulfobacteria; order Desulfobacterales; family JAFDCJ01; genus JAFDCJ01. Next base: position 15,643 of record JASFJP010000023.1, on the reverse strand, counting down.
TGCAAATGACTGTCAGACAGTTGATATCTCATGCGATTGCTAGTGAAATTCAACTTGTAGCGCCAAGTTTGTTATTAGATGAAATAACAGAGGTTCTTTGTGGGAATTTAGATGATTTGCAGGAAGTCCGGCAGCACCTTCTATTTCTTGAACGATTGGTAAATGAAAAAGTATTGCTGATTGTGGTTCCGAGTCTTGCTATCAGATTAAAAGCTATTGAAATAGCTCGCACAGGAAGTCCGAAGAGTGGTTATCCCGAACTTAGTGATTCTTTATATCATGCCTTAGCAATCGTAAACGATGCAATATTCGTTACCAATGATTCCAAGCATGTTGCCAAGGTTAATAGATTTGGTCATGTGGAAAAACTGGCTGATTATCAAAAAGTTTTTGAACGAATTGTATGAGATATCTGGTCGGAATCAGGATCGTCGACGATGTGATGTTGAAGTACGCAAATCAAAAGCGGCAAGATCAAGATCCGTTCAGCAGGAAAAACGATTGAAGTTGGATAAATACTTGAATTTGATAGCTGGTAAGTGGTGTTTCTATATGCAATCGGAAGTTCTGAGAACCCTTCGTCCTTCGCTATGAAAACTTTTGATTCCGATCTGCCGAAAATTGAAGAATTCATTCAGATAACCGGTAAAGCACTGCTCGAAGTCGGCTGCGGCGATGGACGGCTTACGGCCTTGCTTGTGGACAAAGCAGCCGCCATAACTGCCATTGATCCTGATGTTATTCGTATTGAAGCCGCCCGTAAGCAGATCAAAAACGTAAACTTTCAAGTTGGTTCTGGGGAGAAGCTGGGCTTTGAAGGTGGATCCTTTGATATTGTTTTGTTCGGCTATTCGCTCCACCACCAGGATTGCGTCAAAGCGTTGTCGGAAGCCAAACGGGTGCTGCGTCAAGACGGCCGTATCCTGGTCATAGAACCCACCTATGATGGGGAATTCACCCTGCTCGTCTCGGTTTTTGAGAAGGATGAACCCCGCCGACTCCGGCGAGCTTGGGCCTATATCAATTCAGGCAGGTTTAAAATCTTACGCAAAGATACATATTGTGTGGATCATCCATATGCAACTGCTAAGGCACTGTATGATTATTTTATAACCAACTATATGAAGGAACCTGATGAACGTGCTGTTGAGAAAATGGATGCGGTTTTGAAAAGTAAAAAGAGCGACAGACCGATAGTCGTAGAGGATGTGGTCAATATACTGTTAATCGGAAATTAAGAAACACCTTTGTCATTGAGGTACGGACCGTATTTTCGGTCTTCGGCAAGGATATGATTGACAATCCAGTCTTTCAGAAAATTGACAATGCTCATGTCCATATTCCCTCAAAAAAGGGAAGACCGGAATTGTATTATAAGGTAGATGGTCATTGGAATGAAGCGGGTCATGCATTTGTTGCAGCTCAGATCTTAAAGGAACTGCAAACAGTAAAAGAATTAACCCTTAGGAGTAATGAAATAGATGACAAAAGAGATCCGAGATATAAGAATCGTATTTTTTATTTTCTGTTTTCTATTTGCTCTGCTTGCTTGGAAATTATATCCTTCCATTAGCAGCTACCTGGTGATGGGTTTGATTGCAATCCCCCTGTTGTTGATCATCATATCGCCGTTAACCCTTCAGCCGGTATTTAGGGTGTGGATGAAAATTGCCCATGTCATTGGCAAGTTCAACACCCAAGTCCTGCTGACGCTCGCATTCGTACTGGTCATTATCCCTGCCGGTTGTATCATGCGTTTGCTGCGTAAAGATCCCATGCAAAGGAAGTTCAGGATGCGGGAATCTTACTGGGAGGCTGTTGATTTTGAGGGAATTGAAGATAAAACCGTTTATAAACGACAATTTTAGGAGTGGGTAATGAGCTTGTTACATGAATTTTGGCAATTTATGAAAATAAGGAAAAAGTTTTGGCTTCTGCCAATTATTATTGTTTTACTGTTTCTTGGGACAATCATCATCTTTGCTCAGTCAAGTGCTATCGCTCCCTTTATTTACACACTTTTCTAGGAGGCGAAATGTACATTTTAGGAATATCTGCGTATTATCACGACAGTGCTGCTGCGTTGCTAAAAGACGGGGTGATCGTTGCGGCGGCGCAGGAGGAGCGGTTTACGCGCAAAAAGCATGATCACGATTTTCCCAGAAATGCCGTGTTCGCCTGTTTGAAGCAGGCCGAAATCGATATTGATCAGGTGAACCATGTTGTTTTTTATGACAAGCCCATCACCAAATTCGACCGCCTGCTGGAGACCTATCTGAGTTTTGTACCCAGGGGATGGAAAAGCTTCAGGATGGCGATGCCGTTGTGGTTGGGGACCAAATTGTATCTTCCCAAGATAATCAAAAAAGAATTGGGCTGGACCGGCGACGTTTTATTTACCGAACATCATGAGTCGCATGCCGCCAGCGCTTTTTTCCCGTCACCCTATGAAGAGGCGGCGGTGATTACCTTCGACGGCGTCGGTGAATGGGCAACCACCTCATGGGGGGTGGGCAAAGGCAATAAAGTTAAGATTCATGAACAGATTTCTTTTCCCCACTCGCTGGGATTACTCTATTCAGCCTTTACTTATTTCACAGGGTTTCGCGTCAACTCCGGGGAATATAAAATGATGGGTTTGGCTCCGTACGGAGAGCCGAAATATGAGGACACCATTTTGTCGGAAGTGTTGGATCTCAAAGAGGATGGATCGTTTAGACTCAATATGCGCTATTTTAATTACTGCGCCGGATTGACCATGACAAACGGTCATTTTGACAAGCTTTTCGGCGGTAAACCGCGCAAGCCCGAGAGCGAACTTACCCAGCGTGAAATGGATATTGCCGCCTCGATTCAAAAAGTTACCGAAAAGATTATGCTAAGAATTGCCGGCCATGTATATAAAAAAACAGGCCAGCGCAATCTGTGCATGGCCGGCGGCGTAGCCCTAAACTGCGTGGGAAACGGCAATTTGCTGCGTGAGGGTCCTTTTGAAAACATCTGGATTCAACCTGCTGCCGGTGATGCCGGTGGGGCGCTAGGAGCTGCTTACAGCATATGGCATCATTATTTGGATGGCCCTCGAGAATCCGACAACCAAAACGACAAACAGTTTGGCAGCTACCTTGGGGCCTCATTCTCAAAAGAGGAGATAAAGGCATTTCTGGATAGCAACGCTTACCCTTACCAAGAAGTTTCAGACGATACAGAATTATACGATAAAATCACAACGCGGATTGAAAACGGGGAAGTGATCGGTTGGTTTCAGGGTAAAATGGAATTCGGCCCCAGAGCTTTGGGGTCACGATCTATCATCGGAGATGCCAGAAACCTTGAGATGCAAAAAAAAATGAATCTCAAAATCAAATATCGTGAATCCTTTCGACCCTTTGCGCCATCGGTGTTGTTGGAAGGTGTTCAATCCTGGTTTAATCTAGATCGAGCAAGCCCATACATGCTGCTGGTTGCGGACGTCAAGGAGGATAAACGAATCCCCATGACGGAGGAGCAGAGAAATTTTTTCGGAATCGAAAAATTGAATGTCCCCCGATCCGATATTCCGGCCATCACCCATGTGGATTACAGTGCCCGGGTTCAGACCGTAGACGGGAAGCATAATCAAAAATACTATGGTTTGATTAAGCGGTTCTATGAAAAAACAGGTTGCCCGGTTATTATCAATACCAGCTTCAATGTGCGTGGCGAACCGATAGTTTGCACGCCGGCGGACGCCTACACCTGTTTTATGCGCACAGAAATGGATGTTTTGGTATTAGGCAATTTTATCCTTTTAAAAGATGAGCAGCCGAAGTGGAAAGAGAAGAAAGACTGGAGGGAAGAGTTCGAGCTTGATTGATAAGCAAATATTGTTTCTGTTGACCCACTCATAAGCCGCATATCAGGATAATCTAAAAGAAGAATCTTTAATTAGCTATACAGTTGATGATGAGAGGGCTCTGTATGATTTTTTTATGAGGAATTACATGACTGAGCCTGATGAGCGCGCTGTTGAGAAAATGGATGCGATTCTGAGGCGCAAAAAGAACGACAGACCGATAGTCGTAGAGGATATGGTTAATATTATATTAATCGGAAATTAAAAAACACCTTTGTCATTGAGGTACGGACCGTATTTTCGGTCTTCGGTTAGGATATGATTGACAATCCAGTCTTTCAGAAAATTGACAATGCTCATGTCCATTCGAATTTCGCCACCGGCGTACTTTGCCTTTAACTCTTGTACCTCACCTATGAGTCGCGCGTGATGTTTGGCGTGAACATCATATTCCGGAAAATCAAAATCTTCCATCAGCTTTTCTTCTTTAGTGAAATGTTCTTCGGTATAATGAATTAAAAAATTAAGCGTATCTTCCAGTACCAATTTATTCCTTCCCGAGTTTATTTCTTCATATAATTTATTCGCTGTTTGAAAGAGTTCCTGATGATGTTCATCCATCTCACCAATATGGGTATTGTACTCTTCCCTCCACTGGAAAATTGGAATACTGACCAATTCCGGATTCAAGATCATCCGGATTCGTCTTTCATAGGTTTCAAATAATTTCCAATGCACTATGGGAATATCGGACAGTACTAGCTTCTGAATGTTATAAATTTCAGTCGTTTTAATGGCGCGGACTTTAAACAAGGCGGTTGTTCCAAAAAGGACATTACTGACTCCAAAAAAATCTCCGCCAATCAAGGTCTCGAATACATCACTATTCAAAAATATTTGTAATCGTCCTTGTTTTACAATTCCGATACCCGAATATTTTTCCATAGGAATTATTTCGTCAGGCGCATAGCGTTCTATAGTCATCGCCTGGGCGATTTTATTTTGTATCGGATAGGAGATATCTTCGCTAAAAAGCCAAGTGTTTTGTAAGAAATCTCTTTTCTCTCTAAGGTGTTCCATATCGGCATGCAGACCATTCCTCTTTATAAATTCAAGGAACAAACTGCAAGGCACCTGCAAGGCTTTGACGAAGTTGACAGCACGATACGTCTCTGTTGCAGGAACATCAAACAACCCGGCGTTGTCTCCGACAAACCCTCCTGCCGAGATCATGCTTTGGATACCGGCTTCAGATCGGATCTTTTCAATCGTGCCGGTCAAAATTAAATAGACATGTTTATTGATCTCTCCTCTTTTAATGAGAATGCTCTCGGGATTGAAGGTCATTAATGGATTGTTCATCAGCATGTTTATCTGATGATTAGGGACCGAAGGGAAATATGCTTTTAGATAGTTGTCGGCGTACTTCCAAACATAATCCTGATAGGCGGGTATCAATACATCTACTGTGCCAAAGGGTGCACCCGAACCGATCTCTTTTTGTTGCCCGCTAAGCTCCGTCGAGGTGTGGGCTAAGATAATTTTTTCAGAGACATCGTCCTTAAAATCTGCGGCTGAACCATGGACGTGTCCGCCGCCTACATCCAGCTTTTTTAAATTGACTCGTGTCAGATATTTGCGTTTAACTTGTTCAAAATATTCTCTGGATATTCCGGGCTCTGAATCATTTTCAGTGATCATGCTTCTCAAAACATCAAAACTGGCAATATCGGCAAAGTGAGCGTAGGTCTGATAGCCGTCCTTATCTATTGCTCGAAAAACGAAGATTGTTGTTTCAGTGGGATGGGGCGAGAAGATCGGTTTTACCTCTAAGTTATCGATGGTATTCCAGACCTCCATTTTCAAATCACATACGTCAAAATACTTATGAAAGTTTTCTTCTTCGACGGATACTAACGCAGCAAGTTTTTTGATGACAGTTGCGCGAACCAGGGGGGCGGCAAAATATTTTATTTTGTGGTCCGATCGCATAATGCGGGTCAATCCGGCAAAATGGTCATCATGGGCATGGGTTTGAAAAACACCTTCTATCTCATTCACACCGATACCCAGCGCCTTGAGGTTATGCAAGATATGGGGACCCGCATCAACCAGGTAGATTTTACCCTGGGAAACAATAATACTGGACATGCAGGGGCGATTGATATCCCAACCGTTACCTTCACCGGAGTGAATTATTGCAAAATATTCTCGGTTGATATTGTGAAATCTCAATGGATACGGCGCTTCGTATGTCTCATGAGGCTTTAAATTGAGATCGACGGTAACATATTCTCCTTGATACTGAAATTCAAATAAATTTACACGAAGACGGCGCACAAAAAGCCCATTTTTAATTTCCACGGAACTACTTCCAACTATTATAGAATCAAGCAGTTCATCGGTGGGCTTAATTTTGCCGAAACGAAATTTTAGTTTTAGGCGCATCATTTCGGCGGCTGTCTGCGGAGATACCCCGGCTGCAATAATTTCTTCTTCGGAAATCAATCCGTAATTACTGCGGTAAATGTACTGCATTTGTGACTTAACTTGTTCTTCGGATCCGATCAACAAGGGCTTTAAACCCGTGTTGTTGGGATGACCGGGCAACATCAGTCCTTGCCGATAATACATCTGCAATACAGAAAATTCGGACATATTGGAAAAAAAACCGTTCTGAACGGAAACATCCGACAGCAAAATCGCATTCGGGCCGGTTTCAAAAGTTACTCCATTTTTTTCTCTGGATACAATCAGGCCTCTTTTCATCAAATGCTTGACACTGTCGGCCGGGCATCCGCACATTAAATAAAAGTTGATTTCAGGCACCTCTATCCAATACACGCCTTTAGTAATCTGAAATTTTGACATTTTAGGCATTGGCGTCACCTTTAATTCTTTTTAAGAATCATCTGGTGTTAACGTTCTTCTACGCTTCATTAATTTCTATCATTCTTTGTTTGTATTATAGTTGGAGCATACATTACCAGAATAAAACCTCATTTGAGTTTTCACTCAATTGTGTCCGTTGAGAGTCGTCCGTTGTATTAAAAAGGTATAATTTTTTTAGTGATTTATCAAGAAGTTCAGAATCGACTTTAAAATTTGTCGATTATCCAATTGGGAAATGCAGGACTTTATACCAACGGCATTGATTGCGACGTTGAGCCTAAAATATAGATCCGTCATCGCCAGCAATGCGGCTAAATTTGCCTATACTACAAAATAGCCTTGACTATTTTGTAGTATGGGGTAATATGGCCATATGCGCTATATCACTTCAAATATTCTTAAAGACTTAGACAAGAAAATGGTATTTGTTGGGGGACCCCGACAGGTGGGGAAGACCACCCTTGCTAAAGCCATCCTTTCCTCAAATTATCCCTCCGGTCGTTACTTAAATTGGGATTACGATGATGATCGCCAGGATATCTTGCAGAAAAAATGGAGTTCAGATCAAAAACTGCTGGTGTTTGATGAACTACATAAGTTCCCGCGATGGAAAACATGGATTAAAGGCATTTTTGATGTGTCGCATGAGATCCATTCTTTTCTGATAACTGGATCAGCGCGGCTCGATGTTTATCGACGAGGTGGAGACTCCCTCATGGGGCGCTATCACTATTGGCGTCTTCACCCTTTTACGCTTGACGAAGTACCAAAAGAAATGTCCCCTAAAGAAGCCTATCACCGCTTGATGACTGTGGGCGGTTTTCCGGAACCCTTTCTTGATGGCGATGAGCGTGCCGCCAGAAGATGGCGGCGTGAAAGGTTTGACCGGGTCCTTAGAGAGGATATTCGAGACCTTGAATCCGTGAGAAACATTCAGTTACTGGGTATGTTTTTAGATATGCTACGCCATCGGGTCGGCGGGTTGGTTACATTATCAAACCTGGCCGCGGATCTGCAGATTTCTCCTAAAACTGCCAAGGCTTGGCTTGAAGTTTTAGAGAGAATGTATCTCGTATTTAGTGTTCGACCCTATACAAAATCCTTGCCCAGGGCAATTTTGAAACCTCCAAAAGTATATTTTTTCGATAACGGCGATGTAATTGGAGATGAGGGCGCACGATTTGAAAATTTAGTTGCTTCATCCTTGCTTAAACGCCTTCACTTCTTGGAAGATCGCGACGGATATCGTTATGAATTGAGCTATATTCGTGATAAAGAGGGACGTGAAGTTGATTTTGTTGTAGTCAAGGACGGCAAAATAGAAGAACTGATTGAAGCCAAATTTTCCGATGAACGTATTTCGAGGTCATTGACATATTATGCCGGACGCCTAAATCCTCCTAAAGCGACACAGATTGTGGCCAATTTGAGGAGACCTTTTGATAGAGGCAAAATTAAAGTTGCCGGTCCGATCTCTTATTTTCAGAGTTTCGTGGTTTCGTGATCAGCTATTATTTTTTAACGTGGTTATCCTAAAAGCTCAAGTAAGTGACGTCGGCGGTGACGGTAACTCGCCTGGCGGACGTGTGAAACTCGCTCATAAGAGAGCGTAACAGCAAACAGGGCCTCAAGATCAATAAAACAGTTAGGCGTACACACACGTTGTGGTCTTTTGTAACGGCGTCATACTGTTTGCTGTAACGCTCCCTAATGACCTCAGACAGTCACCCATCCACCAGGCGAGTTACCGTCAACGCCTATTCCAAGAGACGTCACTTGGGCTTTGCAGATAACCAAATTGCACGTTTTTAATCTATTCGCGTTGAAAGGAGATTTTTTGCAATGACATCCAGTAAAGAAGCGCTGCTGCAGGAACTGAGAGAACGAACTCCTAAATCGGGCGCTTATTGGGAAAAAGCCAAGGACCTGGTTCCCGGAGGGCTAATGAGCGGAGCCCGCAAAATGGAGCCTTATCCTGTTTATGTCGAGCGCGGTAAAGGTGCTTATATATGGGACATCGACGGCAATCGTTATATTGACTGCGCCATGTCGTTTGGTGTGCACGTGCTGGGCCACGGATCCGAGGCAGTTCTGAAAGCTGTCCATGAGCAGTGCGAACTGGGCATGAGCTACGGCACACCCCACACCAGGGAGGTGGAATTCACGAAACGGTTTGTCGAGTGTGTGCCCTGCGCTGAGATGGCCATGGTCTGCAATACGGGAACCGAGTCCACCATGCTGGCCTGGCGGCTCATGCGGGCTGCCAGCAACAAGCCCAAAATCGCCAAATTCGAGGGCTGCTACCACGGGTGGCATGACTACGCCCAGTGGAATGTGTTGGTCGACCCGAAAACCATGGGGTCGGACGACCGCCCCAATATGACTCCCGGTTCAGCGGGTATCCCCGACGGCGTCCGAGACACCATGCTTGTGCTGCCTTTCAACGAAAGTGCGTTCGAGATGATCGAAAAACACGCTCATGAACTGGCTGGAGTGGCGATCGAACCGGTTCTTGGGGGCGGCATGTTGACTGTTGACAAGGATTTTTTACAGAAATTACGGGTGGTGACCCGCAAAGCCGGTGTGTTGTTGCATTTCGATGAAGTGATTACCGGATTTCGGCTTGCTATAGGAGGCTGGCAGGAGTTAAGCGGAGTGCTTCCAGATGTGGCCACCTATGGCAAAATCATTGGCGGCGGGTTGCCCGTCGGCGCCGTCGCGTGCTCCAAAGAGATGGTGGCCATCGCCCAGAAAACCGATGACGGATTCTCCGCTGCAGGAACCTTTAGCGGCAACCCCATGACCCTGGCCACGGGTGCGGCCATGTTAAAATACCTCCAAGAAAATCGCCATATCTATGATGACATGATGGCCAAAGGCGAATTTCTTCGCAACGGTTTCAATGATTGGACTGCGTCGAAAGGATATCCCTTCTGCATGACCGGTATCGGGTCAATGTTCCAGATTCATGCCAAAGCGGACTTGCCGGTTGTTCCGCGGGATCTACCGGGCCAGGACGAGGAAGCGTTGGCTGAGCTTCAACTCTATTTCCGGCTGAACAATGTATTACTTCCCTGGATGCATTTGGCCTTTTTTTCCGCAGCCCACACTCAGGACGATATTGAAGAGATGCTGCGGGCCTTCAAGGCTTCCGTTGAAGGGGTGATGAATTCCAAAAAAGATTCAGCAAAGCCGGACAGACACTGATACAGCGAATCAATTTTTTGTTCGGTATTGGATCGGCTGATGTGATAACCCAACGTCTGTTGGACAAAGTAGATTTCGAGGCCACAGCGATAAACTGCCTCACGTCCTGCAGCCCGGAAGACGGAAGACTCCCTCTGACCTATCCCACTGATCGGCAGGCGATTGCAGCCGCTTTGAAGACAATACGGCCGCACACGCTGGAAAATGTAAAGATCGTCCAAATAAAGAACACTCTTGATCTTAGCGACATTTTGGTATCCAAAGGGTGTCTTAGGGATCTGGAAGGTAAACCAGGAGTGCTTGTTGATGCGCAGGATCTGCAATTTGAGTTTGATGCTATGGGTAACCTGGTTTCGATTCTGAGTTAATTAGCCACAGACCCACACGGATTTACCCTGTTAAATAAGATTTGAGTTTAATATTTATTTCTCAGATCTTAGCTTGAGGTGGGGGGCAAATATTAGATAAAACCGGTATGATGCTCAATTTGACATGATCTGAAAATGCAAACCATTAACCTCAAGCTATTTAACTGGGCAAGCACAGACAATTTTTTTTAGGGTCTAATTCCCCGCAGCTTGTTGTAGCGAAGCGGAAATCCCGCCCAGCGGGGCTGCGATGTAATAGACATTATTCCTATAGCCCGATGCCCCGTCAGCTCTGCTGCGGGGGGCCTTCATTAATCGCGCTCTTGGAAATAGCTGGTTTAAAAGACTCCCCGACCCCTCAAGTAGTTGCACAATTGATTACCGGATAATCATAGTACGGAACTGGGATTAACTATCAGGCTCCTTTTGTTCGATATCTTGCTTTTCTTTTTCTAATTCAGCCTTGCGTTCGCGCGCCTCCAGTAATTGATTATTTAAGGCTTCATAGGTTTTCTGGTCAAAGGTGCCCAGTTCTTTTGAGTGCATTCTCCAGGTCTGCAGACAGATTTGTACATCATGAAAATGTTCAAGCAAGAGAAATTCGTTAAAGCATTTTAAGGAATCGTTGACCGATTTTTCATAAAGCTGTCTCTTAAATTCGTCATATTGTTTTTGATCAAATTTTCCGGCATCAATGGCCGTGCTGCGCCATACATTTAACCGAATGCGAGTACTGTAAAACGCATCTTTTTCCAGAGACCTTTTAAGGCGCCAGAGCGCATTGGCTGCCTCTCGTTCTAACATACGCTGTCTTGCTTTTTCCTCCGGACTCGGTTTAGACGTACTCTCCGGATTGGCACAGGGCACCAGGGACGGCAACAGTAAGAGTGCCGTGGTTAGGGTAAAAACCATTCCGAATTTGAGGAAATAAATACCGGACATTGTATTGAAGCCAACCAACGTGTTTCGTAGGTTAGTCACCTCTTCGTTTTGGTTATGATGCCGTTATTATTGAAAATCAAAACCCAGGTTCTCGGGTCCATATTCGAGGCGATCGGCTGTGACAAAGATCCAATCGTTTGAATATTTGAATTCGAATCATTGTGATTTATTTGAGATTTGGGATTTGTAATTTGCGATTTTACAGCATTGCCGCCTTGCCAAGTTAAACTAACATCAATGCCGTGAAAATAGCATTGGAATTTATCAAGTTTTATATTCGGATATTTTCTTAATCATCTGCTATTAGTTTATACCAAATTTCTTTTTGCTGCAATTTTTTGGCAAAAGGCATATCGGCCGGTGCAAAATCAAAATCATGAAACTGGTCGGGAGTAATCCACGCAAAATCGGCGTGTTCGTTTAAAGAGAAAGATCCTCCAATCCAGGTCGCGTGATAGGCTGAGAGCTTAATGGGACCGGTCGCGTAGTGATGTGTGGTTTCACCGAAAAACGCACCAATGTGCACATCGATACCGAATTCCTCCTTCATTTCACGAATCAGACACTCTTGTGGTGTTTCACTTGCTTTGATCTTGCCTCCAGGAAACTCCCATTTGCCGGCAAGTTTGTCAGTCACTTTGCGCTTGGCGATTAAGACCTTGCCTTTATTTTCTATAATAGCAGCGGTAACACGTGTCATAGCTATGTTTTAATTCGTTCGATCTCATCGATTAATTTCGGAAGTATGTCCAAGGCATCGCCAACAATTCCGAGGTCGGCAATTTTTAAAATTGGAGCATCGGGATCTTTATTTATAGCAATTATTTTTTTCGACGAACTCATGCCGACGATATGTTGAACGGCGCCGCTGATGCCGATAGCAACATAGAGATCCGGCCCTACGGTGGTTCCGGATTGTCCGACTTGCCGGCTGTGAGGAAGCCATCCCAACTCTACAATGGCACGGGAGCCCGCCAGGGTTCCTCCCAATTTGCGGGCCAGAGCGCGAACCGTATCCAGGTTGTTTGGGTCCTGACAGCCGCGGCCGGCGGATACAATGATTTTTGCCTCCTCGATTCGTTCCTTTTCAGATTCCTCGAGGATTTCCTCTATCAGACGAGTGCGGATATTGGCTTTGCTAAGTGTCACCGGCACGTCTTCGATGGTTACAGGGCGGGTGGAGTCCTTTTCGGCCGCGGCAAATACGTTGGGTCTCACAGTGGCCGTTTGAGGCCGTGTATAAGGAGAAATAATCGTCGCCATTATATTGCCGCCAAACGCCGGACGGGTTTGAATCAGCTGCCCTTTTTCATCAATTCCCAATTCGGTGCAATCCGCAGTCAGACCCAAACGCATCCGGGCAGCCACCCTCGGGGCCAGGTCGCGGCCATTGGGGGTGGCCCCATATAGAAAAATTGACGGTTTCTCTTTAGCGATGACGGTTGAAATAACGGTCGTAAATCCATCGCTGGAGTAACGACCGAGTAACTCGTGCCGGCAGCGGAGCACACGATCTGCCCCGCAGTGACAAAGGCGTTCCAGGTCGATTGGCCGGTCGTCGCCAAGAACGACGGCACAGAGCCGTTGGCCAAGTTTATCGGCTAACCTGCGGCCCTGGGATAAAATTTCATAGGCCACTTTTTTGGGTGCGTAGGCTGCCCCCCGGCGCTCGCATTCGGCCCAGATAAACACTCCCTTGTATTGGGAAAGCTCTTCAAGGGAAACCTGACGGCGCTCGATATCCAAGGCACCCTGGGGGCACACATTGATACAGGCGCCACAGAGCGTGCATAGATCGTTAGCCTGTGCGACTTCATTCTCGACAGCGATGGCACCAAACGGACAAGATGTTTGGCATAGGCCGCAAGCGTTGCATTTGTCGGAGTCGATAATTAGCATGGAACGGAAAAAAACAGACGTCTTTCTAAACTCGCATAAATTTGTGAATATCTGAGTCGTTTTTCAAATGACTAAAATAAGATAAAAATTATATAAACTTTTCCTCTCGTAAATAGGCTGCTATTTTTCTGGCGGCGATCTCAGGTTCGAGGCCTTCCAATTTGATTCCGCCCTGTTTTTGTTCAGGTGCAAAGACCTTTACGACTTGGGTAAATGAGCCCCTGAGCCCCAGTTCTGTTTCTTCAAGTTCCATGTCATCAGCCGAAATTTCCCGCAACTCCTTCATTCTCGCGGTGAGAACGTCCTCGAAAGAGGGAATCCTGCGGATGAGATCGCCTTTGCTAGCCGAAACTACAGCCGGAAGGCCTACTTCAAGCACTTCATAGCCGCCTTCGGTTTCCCGCTTCACCCGGAGGCGTTTTTTTGTGGAGGTCAGGTGCATTTCAACTCCATACGTGACCTGGGGCAAATTTAATATTTCAGCCAGCTCCGGTCCTACCTGGGCAGTGTCACCGTCGATGGCCTGCTTACCCAATAGGATCAGATTAACGTCAGACTCGGCGGTTTTGATGGCGGAGGACAGCGTCAAGGCGGTGGCCCATGTGTCGGCGCCGGCGAATTTAAGGTCACTGACCAATACCGCCCGGTCGGCACCTAGCTCGAGACAACGCAGGAGTGCAGACTTGGCTTGAGGCGGCCCCATGCTTATGGCGATAACTTCGGTGTCTTTGTGCTCAGATTTTAAGTGGACAGCCTGATCCAGCGCATATTCGCAAAACGGGTTGAGGATAGATGTTATACCTTCACGGATGAGGGTCCCGGTTTCAGGATTCACTTTTACGTCGGTTATTTCGGGGACCTGTTTAACGCATACAACGATTTTCATACTCGGGCCTCAAGAGGGAAAGATATTGCCGGGATTCAACAGGTTCTCAGGATCTAAAGCTAATTTCACTGCCCGCATTTCATCCAGGTGATCCGGGCTGTACATCAGCTTCAAAAAATTCGTTTTCATTTTACCGATACCGTGTTCGGCGGAAACCGTGCCGTTGAATTCGACTGCCTTGGCGGCGAAGTGTCCATAAAGTTTCAACCCTTCTTGAAGCTCGCTCCCATTGCGGGGAAGGATATTGACGTGAATATGGTTGTTGCCGATGTGACCGAAGGCCACCCACTGCAGATCGGCCGCGGACAGGCTACCCTTGTAAACTTGCCACATATCATGCAGACGGTCGTCCGGAACAGCCAAATCAGTTCCCAGTTTGTGAAGCTCCGGATACTGTTTTTTACGCTCGGCGATAATGGCGTTAATTGTTTCGGGAAGGATGTGACGAAAATCTTTCAGACGCTGGAGTTCACGATTCTCATAGGCGGCCCAGGAATCAGATAGGGAGGCCCCATTGCTCTTGATTGTCTCCTCTAGTGCAGTGTAATTTAGTTTATTTGCCATCGGGGTGAATCCAAACTCAAAAAAAAGAGCGGCGCCCGCTTGCTCGGGTATTGCCGGCATATCCACTGCTTTGGGGTCTTGCTTCTGCCGCTGCCGCAGAAGATCCAAAGCGTTACCCGAATAAAACTCCAAAAAGTCCAACTGTAGGTGCTTTTCATTTCGCAGCGCATCTACAAGGCCAATCGCCTGCTCATCGGATTTAAGAAATTGGACAACCGAAATCTTGTCCGTACGCCTCAACAGTGCAACCGTAACTTCTGTCAGGACGCCGAAGCAGCCTTCCGAACCGATAAAGAGATCAATCAGATCCATTTGAGGCGCTGTATAAAATCCTGACGTATTTTTGGTGCGCGGCATACGGTAGGACGGCAATGCGATTCTCCGATCTTTGCCTTTGGAATCGTATACGGTAAACTCACCGCCGGGTGAGGCGAAATATTTGCCGCGTGGAATGCTCAATATTTCACCATTGACCAACATGACCCGCAACCCCCGCACCCAATCCCGGGTTGGTCCATATCGAAATGTGCGTGCTCCTGACGCATTGGTGGCCACTGTGCCGCCTATCGAGGCGCTCATTTCGGTTGGATCCGGCGGGTAAAAGTAATTGTCAGGATCGTCTTTGAATTTTTGCAATTCGTTTAATGCGGTGGGATCACCGCAACGCTTGACATCCGGAAAATTTTTTGAGGTAATCTGAGAACTAAGGCTGCGCAG
Source organism: Desulfobacterales bacterium (assembly GCA_050121225.1). Classification (GTDB taxonomy): domain Bacteria; phylum Desulfobacterota; class Desulfobacteria; order Desulfobacterales; family JAFDCJ01; genus JAFDCJ01. Next base: position 333 of record JASFJP010000023.1, on the reverse strand, counting down.
GCTCACCGCGCATTGGGACTGTATCCGCCATTCGGCAGCGGGTTGATCGTAGTAAACGGACTGCACCCGATCAAAATTCTCAAGAGAGATCAGTGCTCCTTTGCGGGGGACACAGCCTCCAACCAACCCAGTACGTGCACCGGCGATGGTCACATTGAGCTTGCGGGCGGACATCTGTTTGAGGATGGCGGCCAGCTCGGATTCGTTCGTCGGGAAAAACAGGTAATCACATGCTTCCGGAGACAACTTCGATTCGTCCGTTAAATAGGTCAAATACTCATTTTTAATCCGCTCAAATCCATCGATGCGACGAATGGTTTTAAAATCAGCCAG
>JASFJP010000022.1:0-16617 GCA_050121225.1 Desulfobacterales bacterium | reverse complement strand
GACCTCGCCTTTTGTATCTTCCTTCGCGTCCGCGGTTTCCCATCTTTTGATTTGTTCTTTAACAAATTCACCAATAACTAGTTTTTTTGTGCTCATAACGCTCTGCTGATTAATCTTTAGTGGTAATGTCGTAAGCGTTCACAGGTTCAAGGTTCACCGTTCAGGGTTATCTTTGTTCATTGGTGGTTAAAAGTCCAGGTGACATTGTTTTCAGCCGTCTATATTCAATATCCCAATACAGTTCTATTTTTATTCGGTTTCCTTCAGTGCTATGAGTCAATGGTTCAGATTGGATCTGAAGCCGAACCTTTTAGCCTTGAACCCTGAACCCCTGAACGGCTTTGCGTACTGGCCATAAAATCGTCAACCCATTTCCGTTTATCTTTGGAGGTCATCTCTTTGGACAGCCTATCCGTTGCGATTGCAATCGCAGAATCGATCAGCTCGGATCTAAACGCGCTTCTGGCCAATATAAACCGATTCTCAATTTTTCGTTTAGCCCCTTCCATTAATATTCTGCTTTCCTGATGGGCATCCTCGATTAGTTTTTGCTTATTTTTTTCTCCTTGGGCAATAATTCTTTCTTTTAATTTTTCAAATCGGGCACTGCTTTCCTCGAGCGCCTTGAGGTTTTCATTAATGTTTTGGAGAATCTTTTCTTTATCATTCTCCAGCTTTTCAATTTCCCGGGACAACTCTTTTTTGCGGCTTTGAAAAAAATCTTTTAGCGGTGTTCTGGTGAATTTTATCAGCAAAAAAGCCAATATTCCGAAATTGACCCATCGCATGACCAGATCGAATATTGGACGCCAGCTGTCAGTATTGTCAGCCGCCAAAGCCTCCGGGCCAAAAAGATGGAGCCCTAGTAAACTTGGAATAATATATCCGTATAAAAAGAAAATTTTTTTTACGAGGTTCAATGCTGCAGCCTCCGTTCCAGAATACGTTCAATAATATCCACGGCCAAGGTCTCCGATTCCGTCTGGATAGTTTTTCTGGCTTCCGAGAGTTTGATTTCAATGTCTTTTTTTGCTTCTTGGTTTGCTTCAGCTATCTCTTCCTTAACCGAGGCAAATATTTCAGTTGCCTGTCGGTTGCCGGTTTCTTCCAGCCTTGCTCTAAATTTGTTTGCCTCTTTTTTAACTGCCGCTTCTTGTTCGTTGATTTCATCGGTTATATTATCAAATCGTTTTTGAGCTTGAATGATGTCGGTCTTAATCTTCTCGATATGCGCGTCCCTTTCGGCCATTATATTTTGTAAGGGACGGAACATAATCCGATTGATAATAAAAAGAAAAATCAAAAACGAAATTATCTGCAAAATTAATGTTTCATTTATACTGATAAGTGCTACGTTGCTAACAATTTCCATCGATTGTTTTCCGCATTGAGAAAATTTGATGCTGTTTTAAACTTATTCTAAACCACGAACAGAAGTAATAACGCAATAACCAGTGAATATATGCCGGTAGATTCTGAAACCGCCTGGCCGACCAGCATGGTTCGGGTTAAAAGTCCCGCCTCTTTGGGGTTTTTCCCGATGGCTTCGCACGCTTTGGCTGCCACCATGCCTTCACCAACACCAGGCCCTATGGCTCCAAGCCCCATCGCAAGACCTGCTCCAATAAATGCCGCTGCTTTTACAATTTCAGCACCTTCAATTGCCATGTTAACCTCCCTTTTTGGAATGACTGATGATAGAATTCCAAATTCGTCAATAGTCAATCTTCAATTCCTTGCTATACCACAAATATTAAAACCAAACTGACCACCATGGCATATATTGCCGTGGATTGCGAAACCGCTTGTCCAACCAACATAATTCGCATTAAATCTCCCGCATGTTCGACATTTCTGGCCACCCACCGCACGGCTCCCTCGGCGGCCATACCGTTGCCGATACCCGGGCCGATGCCGCCGAACCCCATGCAAATTCCCGCCCCTAAGAGGGCCATGGACGCGCTCAAAGCGGTAGACTCAGGAAATGTTTTAAACATGAGGATAAAGGCGACTAATAACCCAAAGATCGAAGGAGTTTGAGACACCGCCTGACCGACCAACATGATCGTCGTGACATTGGCAACGGTTTTGGGTTGCCTGGATATTCCTTCGCAGCTTGCACCAGCGGCCAAACCGCCTCCATATCCGGAGCCGATGGCGGCAAGTCCCATACTCAAACCGGCACCTAAAAAAGCTGCCCATGTAGGATGCAGGGGAGCATTTCCGAAATCGATGAACATCAACATCAATGCCACCACCATGGAAAATATGGCCGGTGTCTGGCAAACCGCTGACCCAATAAGCATATTGGTCGTTAATTGAGGAGATATCGCAGGTTGCCTCGAAATCCCAAAACAAGCCTCTCCTGACGGATATCCGGAACCGATTCCGGATCCAATGGCTCCGAGTCCCATGGCAAGGCCGGCTCCCAAAAGAGCGGCGGCTTTTAGAAGATTGGGAACTGCGACATCCAAAAATAACAAGAGGATGGCAATTACAAGTGCAAAAATAGAAGCCGACTCGGCCACCGCTTGCCCTACCAGCATATTTTTAAAAATGTCACCTGACGCTTTGGTATTCCGTGAAATGGCGACATTCGCCATCGCCGCGGTATGGCCCTCTCCAATAGCGGCTCCGATCGCACCCAGTCCCATAGCAATACCGCCAGCGGCATAGGCTGCCACACTTACGACTGTCTCAACATCAATTGCCATTCGTCATTTTACCTGCACAGAAATATATACAACCGTGAGCATCGTAAATACAAATGCTTGAATGGTGCCAACGAATAACCCGAAAAAAGCATTCAAAAAAGGCGGAAGCACGATGCTGTACGTCAGATAGGAAACCACCAAGATGATGATCGATCCGCCCATAATATTTCCAAACAAACGGAATGAAATGGAAACGATCTTTGCCAGTTCACCTATTAGGTTTAACGGCATCATAAAGAATATCGGTTCAAAATATTCTTTGATATACGCTTTAAATCCCTTGGACTTAATCCCCGCATAATGGGCGATGCAAAAGCCCATGATGCCTAATCCCAAAGTGGTATTCAGATCCTTGGTTGGTTCATCAAGGTGAGGTATGATTCCGAGCCAGTTGGAGAGTAGCAAGAACATGAACAGGGCACAAACCAACGGCGCATAGGTTTTGGCCATCTCTTTCCCCAAGGCATCCTCTGTCAATTCATACAATAATGATACAATCAGTTCTCCAAGTGCCTGAATGGGTTTCGGCAGGATACTTCGCTTTCTGCTGGCAAAAAGACCCAGAAAAATCAGCACCGCAAAAACGATCCAAGTCATCAAAATAACTTCGAGATTTATGGTGATGTTGTGTCCAAAAACCGGTATGATTAACTGATGAATTTTACCGAGTTCTTTCATAACGATCTATTCTTTACTGTTGTTTACGTAAGGTCGAGGAGAACACCTGAATCATGTGATCGGCCAAAATAACGACCTGGATCATAAAGATTCCAAGTATTGTGGCAAATAAATTGAACTGCTCGACTTTAACCGCCAGAATCAGAGGAACGGCCAACAAACTATACCGGAAAAAGATCGATGTAAAGACTGAATTATAAGTTTTCCATTTCGATTTCCCTATTCTCATCGAGAGGGTTTCGCCGATTAAAATGAAATTAATTACACTGAAAATTGCACCTAAAACCAAACCCTTGCCAATTGGTCTTTGACCAGCCAAAACAAGGAAAAGCCCAGCAATGATTGCCACCGTCATAGCACCGTAAGCATACTTTTTCTGGATTTGCCTAACGCTCTCCATTGTTCGAAGATCCTGATTTATCTTCAATAACCCCGAGAATTTGGCGATAAACCGTAACGGCACCACCAATAACACCTAATACCGTAAATATGGTGACAAAAATACCCTTGGTCCCGATCCATTTGTCTAAGTACAACCCAACAAAAAAACAAAAAACAATGCAACCGGCCATCGTAAGGCCGATTTGCATGACAATGGAAAGGTTTTCAGCCCAGACTCGGTTCTTTTTATAATTGAATAGCATTTTTCTCTGAGGCAAGATGTCCTCGAGAGCCAACGGCACACCGGAACTTGCGTCACGATGGTTTGGATTTTTTCTCCTAAAGCAGGAAAGTTGGGGGACCTTGCAGTGCCCAGATCGTTGCAGGTGAAATCCAGTGCGAAGGGTCCGGTTTATATCCAAGTCATCACCAGAAATGATTACAAAACGATTTATATAATAAAGCAGGAGCCAGAAAGTCAAGCAAGGAATTTAGATTTTAACACTTTTGGGTCTATCCTCATTATATCTAACACTAACAGTCTACCTATTTTGTTTACGAGAGATACACCAACCACGATAGTTAACGCATCACGTCAGGACCCTTTCCCGCCCACAGGCGTTACCAAAAGTGATATAATATTTGTTTGACTGCCAGCATCTGTTGCACTATGTTAGCAATAGAAGTTGGTGCTGATCACCAGGCATTTAGCAATTCTTTCGATCTGTTAATACCCTCCTGATGCCAGCAAACATAAATAAACCGGTTAAAAATCAAACATCTGTTGACGGCGGCTTTTGCCTCCATCCAGATCGACGAAATATGCTTCTTGCAATACGGATCAAACCTCGATTCTGTCTAATCTTTTGATCAACTGGTAACGGGTTCGCGGCAGTTCGCGTCGCTAATTCGGATACTGGCACTTATTATCTGGAGGATAGTGAGTATGAAAAATTTTTTTAAATTTTTGGTGGTATTGCTGATGGGTATGATCGTTGCCTATGGATTGGCAGACGCTGACAGTCAAGTCCCGGTCGAAGGAGGTGTTTTTCCCGATATCGTTTTCAGCGTGCCGGAGAGTATCGAACTCCAGGAATACTTAGGAGTCACAGGGAAAAAGACGTTTAAAATACCTGAAATTAAGGCAGAAGTTGTGCTGATAGAAATTTTCAGCATGTATTGACCTTTTTGCCAGAAGGAGGCTCCTTCTATAAATGAAATGTTTCGTAAGATCGAAAGTGACGAAAAGCTGAGTGGTAAAGTGAAACTGATCGGCATCGGTGCCGGAAATTCAGCGTTTGAAGTCGGTCACTTTAAAAAGGTTTACAACATACCGTTCCCTCTTTTCCCAGATGGCGACTTCACAATCCATAAAAAAATCGGTGAGGTTCGAACACCTTATTTTATCGGCATCAGAAATCAAGATAACGGCAAGCATAAAGTCTTTTATTCCAAACTCGGAGGTGCTGAAAACGCGGATGCATTAATGCAGAAACTTCTTAAAGATTCAGGACTCATATAAGCGTTTAGTACCTGAATCTTGAATGAAAATTAATGAGAGATAAGATGCTCAAATGACCGACACGTATACATTTAAGGAGGTGAAAGCCATGCGAAGAATTACCCTTTTATGCACGCTTGTAATTATTTTATCGATTTTCGGAATAACACTTGCCTTTGGTGCCTCAGCCGCTTTCAAAAACAATATTTATAACCCAGGCCAATTAAAACCCATTGATAGTAAGTTAAATGTAAAAATCGGTGAGCCGGCACCGGATTTCACTTTGCCGTCGGTTTCCGGAGAAAAAATCTCCCTCAGCCAGTTTAGAGGTAAAAAAAATGTGGTCATATCCTTCGTTCCGGCGGCTTGGACACCTGTGTGTTCTGATCAATGGCCGGGCTATAATATTGTAAAAGCATTGTTCGACGAAAACGAAGCGATCCTGCTAGGCATTACGGTCGATAACATTCCTACTCTGTATGCTTGGACAAAGCAGATGGGAAAGCTGTGGTTTTCGGTTCTTTCTGATTTCTGGCCTCATGGAGCTGTCGCGAGTCAATACGGCGTTTTACGCTCCGACGGGGTTTCCGAAAGAGCATTGTTCTTTATTGATAAAAACGGGATCATCAGCGATATTCAGGTTTCTGATATCAATAAGCGGCCTGACCTTGAAGCTTGTGCAACTAATTTGGAAAAAATGCAAAAAAATTAGCTAATAATGATGATACAGTTTAAAAGCATTCTTCTTGCTATCATACTGGTTCTGATAGCTGCAATTGAATTTGAAGGTATATCTCAAGCCGACCCGGGACTCATAGTAGAGAAGATTGAGGAACCAGCGCTGGATGCCTTAATCCGGAACCCGGATAATCGGATAGTCGTCACTTTCATGGCCGCATGGTGCTGGCCGTGTGTTGACGAGCTGCCTGCATTGAATAAACTGTATAAAAAGTATAACGATCAGGGTCTTGCATTGATTGGCATCAGTATTGATTTGGAAGGTCCCCAAGCAATCCAACCGATCATAAATGAACATAAGATCCGATTCCCGGTATACTGGTACGGCGATAAGGCTATAACAAAATTTAAACTGGACGCCATACCGATGCTGTTTTTTGTCCGCAAGGGTGAGATTGTAGAAAAAGTTAAGGGGAAAAGAACTGAAAGGTTTCTAAATAAAAAATTTAAAGAATTTCTCAATTAAAACTTGGTTCTTGTGTTGGTCGCTACGCTATAAGCCTTGGTGAATTCAACTCAAGTATGCACCATGGTTCCATCGTTATTTGTGTCATCTTTGTCTATCCGTTTCTCATTTTTCAGAAGTTAAATAACTTACCACGATGTTCTAATGCCTCGAACCATAGTAAATAAATATTCCATCATAATTTTTTTATTGGTGTTTTCGTTTACCTGTTCATATTCGTATGAAAAAAAATCGGTGGAGAGCTCTGCGCTCGATGCTTCAAAGAAAGAAAAACTGCTTGAGGTAAAAATAAACCAGCTGGTAGTCGACCCTACAAGCGGGCAACCTGTTGTTTCCCTTATGGACTCCCGTGAAGAACGCGCTCTTTTGATATGGATCGACTTTTTTGAAGCCCGGGCGATCTACTCAGAATTGCAGGGAGTTAAACATTTCAGACCGCTTACTCATGATCTGCTCGAAAGTATTATCCAGAAAGTCAACGGCAAGGTCCGTCACATCATCATCAGTCATATCAAAGAGAACACGTATTATGCAACGCTTGTTATAGAGAAGGAAGGGCGCTTGGTTGAAATTGATGCCAGGCCAAGCGATTCTATCGTCATGGCGCTGAAGTTTAATTCAACCATCTATGTCGCGAAAACCTTATTTGAAACAATGTCTGTCCCCCTCGGAGACCGGAAAACAATCGAAGAAGCGTATGGCCTTAAACTTCAGGAACTGTCAGCTGAGCTGTCGACGTATTTGTCATTTGAGTCCGGCAAGGGCGTTTTGGTTTCCGGAGTTCAAAATGGCAGCCAGGCCGATGAGGATGGAATCAAAGAGGGAGATATTATCGTAAGCGTCGGTGATCAAGACATCGAAAATGTAATATCCATGCAAGATGCGCTTGCGAAGAATAAATCATCCATTAAAGCCAAAATCTTCAGAAAGTCGCAATTCATAACCATCACCCTTCATCTCAACTGAATTAGACGCCACTGTTTTGCCAGAAGACACCAAAATCAACCAACAATACGTAAGGCAAGATACGGCGCAAGATTGAACAAAATTATAAACAATTTAAAAAACGCCATACCGGCATAGTGAATGGCATCAAACCTTTCAACAGACAAATTAAACCATTTACTATGAAACCGATACGTCCAATCGTGAGCCAGGGTGAAAAATAAAAGCCACCATAGTAGCAATACCCAGTTAATTACTGTGCACCACGCGAGAGTGCTGCGAATAATTTCAATCGTCATGGTTCCCCCCTTCATTTGTTTGCGTTCTTCCAGCTGAATACAATTAAGGTTTCATCCCTATCCGAAACATAACATAGGTGATCAATATTGGTGTGATCCTCGTCATTAATTATCAGGATTGGCCCTAGTTTTGAAAGAATGTCGAGCCGGGAACACTCACCGATAGCCAATCCTAACACAGTGTAATGGGCTTTGTTTATCTCTTTGTGCTGGGATTTCGAAGCGGCATTTATGTGGCAAGGTACAAAAAACAGCACGCTAATGACAATTAAGTAGTTAAACAGATTGTTCATGGGAATATTCGACTTTGCCTTCTCGGGAATTAATCAGGCTAAGGTAACCGATTAAACGTTTGAGTCTCTTTTTTTAATCGCCTGGCCAGACGGTTTCCTAAACGATTATCTTCCATGCGCCAGCGCCAATTACCCTTGGCAGTTCCGGGTATGTTCACTCTGTCGTTTGCATCCAAGCCCAGAATATCTTGAACCGGAAAGATACAAAGATTGGCGACGCTCTTCATGGCCTCGCGAATCATCTCCCAATGGATTTCCGTTCGCTTAACACCCAGGTAGGCGTGTATTCGCTCAAGATTATAGGTCTTTTCTTTCTTTTTTAGGTCTTTCTTAGCTTCATCATACCAACCGACCACTGTGTTATTATCATGGGTCCCCGTATAGACAACGGAATTCGGGGTATAACTGAACGGCAAGTGATAATCAGCGGTTCGGTCATTTCCGAATCCAAACTGCAACACCCGCATCCCGGGAAGCTGGAATTCGTCGCGCAATGTGTATACTTCAGGCACAACGGTCCCCAGATCTTCAGCAATAATCGGCAAATCACCAAGCAACGCCTTGAGCTTTTGAAATAAGGCGCGACCGGGCGTTTTTCGAAAACGGCCGTTCTTGGCCGTTTTTGACTCGGCTCTGATTTCCCAGCACCGATGAAAGCCGATAAAGTGGTCTAAGCGCACGACATCGAATAGGGTCATCATATGCCTGAACCGCTGAATCCACCACTTGAACCCATCCTTTTGCATAACATTCCAGTTGTAAAGCGGATGTCCCCACAATTGACCTTTAGGGCAGTAGTAATCCGGTGGAACACCCGTAACAAATTTTTTAGCCCCATCGTTTTTGAGACGGAAATATTTTTGTTTGGCCCACACATCCGAGCTTTGGTGACCCACAAACAGAGGTATATCGCCAATTAGTCCGATTCCGAGCCGGTTGAGGTAAGATTTTAGCTTGAACCACTGGACAAAAAACATAAATTGTAGGAACTTTATGAACTCCAAATCTTCCTTGAATGATTTTCGTGCGTCATTTAAAGCTGCCGATTTGTGTTTTCGTATATTAGAAGGCCACTTGATCCAGGAATGGGTTCGAAATTTTTTCGCAAACACACAAAATAATGCGAAGTCATCAAGCCAGTATCTTTGTTCCTTTTGGAATTGATTATATTTCGGTGATTCGAGACATTGGACTTTGGCGTAAAAACGTTCAAACGCTTTTCTCAGCAATGGTTCTCTGAAACGACGAGCATTCTGATAATTTACTCGATTCGGAGGCAACACTTGGGGTTTTGAGAGTTCCGGTTTTGCTAGAAATCCATCGTGTATCAATGCTTCCAAATCAATATACAACGGTTCTCCCGCAAATGAACATAGGGTCGAATAAGGTGAATTTCCAAGGCCGATGGGATTGACCGGAAGCATTTGCCACCAACTTTGCCCGCCGGCTTTAAGAAAATCCGCAAATCTATAGGCCGCTTTTCCGAGATCTCCACAAATATAGTCGCTGGGAAGAGACGAGATATGAAGTAAAAGACCGCTGCGTCTGTCCTTTAGACTGGGCATTATGTTAGGCATCGATTACACCGCAAAAACCAGCTTTGTTAGTGTCCTTCTAGAAAGGGTAGATTTTGGTTCAGGGCAAGGCCTGAGCGTTTTTTGCAACCACAGGCATAGATCGACTATTTCGAGGATTGCAAAAAAGCGAAAACGCCGCCCTGGACCGAAAGATGCTATTTCCGGATGGACAATACTTAGTGCTGCAAATCCTTAGCCAACAACACCACTGAATAGGGCTGAACCACATAGGTTTGGCTGTCCACTGGGGTGGCTTCCGCCATACTGCAAATATCCTGAGGGGATTCAAGATAGGTATCGATTATTCGTCGCCATTTTGCCGGAGAACCTGTTTGTGACGCCGGCAGCTCAAACTCAAGCACTTCCCGGTAAGCATTGAATAGAATGTGAAATACCTCCGTGCGACCCTGCACGGTGAATGCAAGACTATGGGAGTGATCACTCCAGTCCGGTTGATTTAGTTTTACCCCGTGCCAATCAATTTGAGCCATTTGCAACAATTGGTTCAAACTTAGACCATGATCCTCCTGAAACACTGCAAGGCTCAAACGCAGGCTGATCATCTGTTTTACGAAGCGATGAATATCGCCGTGTTGGTCCAGCAGTGTCCAATCCACCCAATTTATCTCATTGTCCTGACAGTAAGCGTTGTTATTACCTTGCTGGCTGCGACGCATCTCATCACCCATTAATATCATTGGCACGCCCAACGCCAGCAGATTAATCGTAAAAAAATTTTTCACCTGACGATTCCGCAGTTGCTCGATACGCGGGTCATCGCTGGGACCTTCCACACCGCAATTCCAGCTTAAATTTTGATTGTGCCCGTCACGGTTATTTTCACCGTTGGCCTCGTTGTGCTTTTGGTTATAGGATACGAGGTCATTTAAGGTAAAGCCATCATGACAGGTAACAAAGTTAATACTCTGTTCCGGCTCGCGCTCTTCGTGGCCGTATAGATCAGGGCTGGCGAAGAATCTGGAGGGCAAATTCGATACAGACCCCTCGTCTCCTCTAACAAAACTGCGGATGTCATCTCGGAACTTGCCGTTCCATTCTTTCCATTGATCACCGATGAAACTGCCCACCTGATAGAGACCGGCTGCATCCCATGCTTCGGCGATAAGTTTGGTCCCGGCCAGAATGGGATCGGATTCAATGTCCCACAGAATGGGTGGGTTGGCTAACGGATGCCCAAACTCATCGCGCGATAGAATTGAGGCGAGATCAAAGCGAAACCCGTCTACATGCATGGTTTCAACCCAGAAGTGCAGGCTGTCAAGGATCAGGCGTCGTACGGTTGAATGGTTGGCATTCAGAGTGTTACCGGTACCGCTGTAATTTGCGTAGATTGCTTTATCCGCTTCCAGGATGTAGTAATCATCGTTTTCCAGCCCCCGGAAACAGAAGGTTGGTCCCAGGTGATCTCCCTCAGCGGTATGATTGTAGACCACGTCCAATATGACCTCAATTCCTGCCCGATGCATAGCCTTGACCATATCGCGAAATTCATCCAACGGACCCATCGGATCCTGCCGGCAGCTGTATCCCCTGTGGGGAGCAAAAAAGGATACCGGATTATAGCCCCAGTAATTGGTTACACCTCTCGGTGCTTCGGCTGCATCAAACTGGAAAACCGGGAGCAGCTCTATTGCCGTTATACCCAAATCCTGAAGATATGGAATTTTTTCAACTAACCCGGTGTAAGTTCCCCGGATGGACGGATCGACTCCCGAGCTGGGATGGTAAGTGAAACCCTTCACATGCATCTCATAAATAACGGTTTGGGCAAACGGCCGCTTTATCGGCTCGTCGCCCTCCCAATTATACGCACTGGTATCCACCACGGCACTCTTCATGGCTGAATCCGAATTGTCGCCGGGTTTGAATGCGGCCTCTCGGTTGTACCCCTCGGGGATGATCACCGCGCAGCCATAAGGGTCAAGCAGGACTTTTTCCGGATCAAAACGCAGTCCATTTTCGGGTTCATAAGGGCCGTGTACTCGATAGCCATACAATTGACCCGGCTTAAGATCTGGAACAAACACATGCCAATAGTTAAACGTGCGATGTTGACTTCGATCGAGAGGAATCCTTCGAGCCGGCTGCGGGTCGTCTGCCGAATCAAAAAGAAGCAGTTCGATGCCGGTGCTGTTTCTTGAAAACACGCTGAAGTTCACTCCGTTAGGATATATGGTTGCTCCAAGTGGAAAACTTCGGCCTGCTGGGGTATCTATTTTCTTCAGTTGCGTGCCCATTCCAGTTTCCTTTATTTTCTAGTCCAAATTCAGAAACAGTACTTTTTACTGATACTTAGGTTGAGCGGTTCAGCGTTCACGGTTCCCGGTTAAAGTGCTCTAACGGGTCTCCAACAATTATATTACGCGCCAATCGGTTCAAATTCCATTTTGTTTACTCTCAATTGGTGTTCATCAAACGTCAGCCCCCCTCTCTATCGGTAAGTCACCGCCCTGGCGGCTTCTATCACATCGGAAATCTTGGGCAGAACATAATCTTCCAAGGGAGGTGCAAAGGGTATCGGCACATCCTTGGCGGCTACGCGCTTTATGGGTGCATCCAAGTAGTCGAAGAGTTCATCTTGTATGCGCGCGGCAAGTTCGGCTCCGAATCCACCGGTAAGGCAAGCTTCATGGACGATCACAACGCGATGAGTTTTCTTGATCGATCCGGCTATCGTGTCCATATCCAAGGGATTGAGAGTTCGCAAATCAACGACTTCGGCATCGATGTTTAATTTTCTAAGCTCTTCAACGGCTTCCTGGCACAAATAAAACCCAGAACCATAGCTTAGCAATGATATGTCTTTACCCGTGCGTTTGACGGCAGCCCGGCCCAGCGGAACGGTGATATCTCCTTCCGGCACCGGGCCCTGCTTTGCAAATAATTTCTTATGTTGAAAAAAAATAACCGGATCGTCATCGCGGATGGCGGCCTTAATCAAACCTTTGACATCCGCCGGCTCGCTGGGTACCACCACCTTCAACCCAGGGGTGTGGACAAACCATGCCTCCAAAGACTGGGAATGCTGGGCTGCTGCGCTTAAACCTGCTCCATCGGGGCACCAGATCACCATGGGGACGTTCACCTGCCCGCCGAACATATATCGAATTTTTGCAGTCTGGTTGGTAATCTCATCCATGCAGCAGGTTACAAAATCGGAAAAATGCAAATCTACAAATGGTCGCATGCCGGTCAGAGCCGATCCCAATCCGACACCGGCGATAGCTGTTTCACTAATGGGGGTGTCAATAATTCGATCTGGAAAATTTTCAAAAATACCTTCGAATTGGCCAAAGACTCCGGCATGGGCCGTAAGATCCTCGCCGATAATGAAAATCGTTTCATCCCGCGACATCTCTTCGTGCAGAGCCTCGGCCAACGCGGCTGTACAGCTTAAAATACGATCGGACATTTTCTATCTCCACAGCATAAAAAATGGTACCTCAAATGAGGTGATACGAATTCATCCCGGATAGTTTGCAAAAAGGTCCTCCAGTGCCGCTTCCGGCTCAGGAGAAGGACTTTGGTCAGCAAAAGTGATAGCCTCCTTTAATTCAGACGCCACTTCACTGCAGATTTGCTGATTCAGCTCATTGGTCAAAATCTTTTTTTGGGTCAGAAAATCGGCAAATATTTTGACCGGGTCTTTTTCGGTTTTCCAAGCCTCCACTTCCGCCGCGTTTCGATATTTCTGCGGATCACCCTCATAGTGTCCTCGTAAACGATAGGTTTTAGTTTCAATAAAACTTGGTCCTTCACCAGCACGCGCCCGCTGAACTGCTTCCGATGCTGTTTTTCTAACCTCTAATAGGTTATTCCCGTCTACGCCAACACCGGGCATATTGTAACCAGCAGCCCGGCTGCAGATGTCACTCACTGAACAGGCATAATGTTGCGGTGTGGTTGAAGCGTATTTGTTATTTTCAACCACAAAAATAATCGGAAGCTTCCAGATGGAAGCCATATTCATCGCTTCGTGAACTGTTCCGCGATTGGAGGCTCCGTCACCAAAAAAACAAACCGCTACCTGATCGGTTTTTCGCATTTTAATCGAAAATCCGGCCCCGGTAACTATCGGTAGACCACCGCCCACCACACCGTTAGCACCCAGAATACCCAGGGAAAAATCGGCGATATGCATGGAGCCACCTTTGCCTTTGCAGTAGCCTGTTTTTTTAGCAAACAATTCGGCCATCATCTTTTTTAAGTCCGCCCCCTTGGCGATCATATGACCATGCCCTCGATGGGTAGTGGTCACATAATCGTTCCCGCGTAGACATGAACAGACGCCTACCGCCGAAGCTTCCTGACCGATGGACACGTGTATGAAACCGGGAATCTTCCCTGCGGCAAATAGCTCGACCGCTTGAGTTTCAAACTGCCGGATGGTCACCATTGTTTGATAGTATGAAATATAGTTTTCGTGGTTTTCGTTCATAAATACGTCCCAGCTATTGGTCGTGCTGCATACTGCTTTTTTAGGCGTTTAGTTTATTTGTTAATTCGACGTGAAAAAAAGAAAAACATGATCAGATAAACGCTAGCAGCTATTAGTGATATGACCGTACCCAAAAAAACACCATATATAGGATAGACAATGGATACGGTCAATGAATAGATAATCAGCGACCCTAGACCCAATGGAAAATTTTTTATAATAGTAAAAACATGTTCTTTCTCGTAGGTAATGTGAATGATTAGAATAAGCGGAAAAAGCGTCATGGGAAAAGCAGAAAATAGTCCTGCCCACGTTGAACCAACCAGCCGGGAAACACCCGTAATGATCAGAATGATAAATGTTGCCATAATGGCCCTTAGAAATAAGACCTTATGGGACAAATTTATCTTTTCCCGTATCGTTACATTTTTGATCTCTCTGAACAAATACACGAATAGAATTACCGAACTGCTGGGAATCAATATTGCCAGATATTTATTTATGGTAACGAAATGCAGAATCCAAATCACGACAAAATATCCGATCACTGCAAAAATCGAGGCAATTAAGATATTCCACCTTTCAAAAAGTAATATTGACTTGAAATAGAAATAAACAAAGGATTGGGTGGCGACCAATCCGATCATGGTATAAACAGCGCTGTTAGAGGCAAATTTAGGACCCATTTCTAAACCGATAAAAAAAAGCACGATAGCGGCTCCCAGAGGATAACCGGCCAAAATACCTGCGGCCCTGGGGCTAATGTATTCGGCGACAATGGATAGGATGAGAACCAAACACACGGTAACAATTACTTTTAAAAAAAAAACAAGTTCCACGGTCAAGAGCTCTATCTTTTATTACCGCAACGCTCACGGTCTCTTCTGATACTAAGGTTTATACAGCCCTGATAATACAGGCAAATAGAGAGATAATATAGGAAACAGGGAAAGTACGATCAATACGATGACATCCATGATCACGAAAACAATCGCGTGTTTTGCAATTGAGTCTAAATCGCCCTTTATGAGGTTGGCTGCGGTAAAGAGGTTGACACCGACAGGCGGTGTGGCTTGTCCGATAGCCAGGGCTGAAATAAAAATGACCCCATACCATAATGGATCGATCTTGAAAGCCGCCAGCACCGGTATAAGAATCGGCATGATTAAATAGGAAATCGATATGGCATCCAGAATCATACCCAATGCCAACAAAAGAAGATTGACCAGAATAATCATGACCGCAGCGTTCGGTGACACACGGATCACAAAATTGGCAGCTTTATCGATCACACCGATCACTGAGGTCGCCCAGGTGAAGATACCGGCGAATACAACAATAAACATAATGACCGAACTGGTCACACTGGCGTCAACCAACATTCTGATCATATCTCGCCAGGTCACCGATCGATAAATCACTACCGCGACGAATAAACTGTAAAACACAGCAACAACCGCCGCTTCGGTGGGTGTAAAAATCCCGGTGTAAATACCACCGAGAATGATAACCGGCGCTAGAATAGCCCAGATGGAATCCTTCAGGGCCATAAAAATTTCTTTTAGTGAACCTCTTCTTTCGAGACCTCGATATCCGCTCTTTTTTGAGACGAGATAGGCCACCAGTACCGTACCGGCACCGGTTATCAAACCGGGAATAATTCCGGCAACAAAAAGCGCGCTGACGGAAACGTTGGTGATCGTACCGTAAATGATAAAGGCAATGCTGGGCGGAATGATGATCGATAGATCGGATGCATTGGCGATGGTAGCCGCTGCGAAATGTTTATCATATCCATGCTTGACCATAGGAGCTAATAGAATCAAGCCAACGGCAGCGGTGGTCGCCGGGCCTGAACCAGAGAGTGCACCCCAGAACATACAGGTCATTACCGCCACCATCGCAAGACCTCCGACAGCTTTTCCCACAACTAGCTCAAAAAAATGAGCGATAGTTGCCGCAAGTCCGGCCTTTTCAAGGATAACTCCGGCCAGCACAAAAAAAGGGATGGCAAGCAAAGGAAAAGAAGCAATACCTGAAGCAAAGTTGACTCCCAGCATGCCGATACCCAGATCAAACCAGTAGATGGTGATGACCCCGGCAATTCCGAGAGACGTGCCAATGGGAACGCCCAGGGCCATCAATACCAAAAAGGTCAGGGAAATGACCAATATTTCCACTACAGCCTCCCTTCGCTGGCAAGGCTCCCTAATTTTGAGGCTGCATCACGGTAAATACCCGCAAAGACAAACACCGAGAAAATGGGAACACCCACATAGTAGATCCACACTGGGATTTCTAATGCGGCGGAGGTCGCATGAAATAAGGTGAGTTCTTCTTGGATCGCTTGGATCATGTAAATATCGACTAAAACAAACAGAATGGCACTGAGGGTTGAACTGAAAATAATAACAAATTTTTTTGATCTTTTTGGCAACACCCTGTACAGGGTAATCATACCGAGCTGACCGCCGCGTTCAAAGGCAATACCGGAGCCGATGACTGTCATCCATACAAACAGGTTAATCGTAATTTCCTCCGTAGCCGCAAATGAGAAATGAAACAA